>JBAUJK010000278.1:0-3973 GCA_049683695.1 Burkholderiaceae bacterium | reverse complement strand
CTCGATGCCGCCGCCCGGCAGCTGGCGACGGCGCGGCCAGGCACCTGCCACGTGCCGCTGCCGCTCGATGCCGGCGACCGCAGCCTGATGGCGGTCGACGGCTACCATCCGTCGGCGCCCGGCTGCGTGTTCTGGGCCGAGGCGCTGGCCGCCGCCGTCCAGCATTCATCCCTGTTTGTCGATCCCGAGGAGGAAACCGTATGACGTCGCCAGACCAGCAGCAACGACTGCCCGCCGAATTGCCGGTGATCGCGGTGGTCGGCCTGTCCGCCAAGGCCAACCGTCCCAGCCACGAAGTGGCGCAATACCTGCAGGCGCAGGGCTACCGCATCGTCCCGGTCAATCCGACGTATGCAGGTACTCACATCCTCGGCGAATATTGCTACGACACGCTGGCCGAAGCGGCGGACGCGCTGGCTGCGGAAGGCCGGCGGATCGGTATCGTCGACTGCTTCCGCAAGTCCAGCGAGGTCGGTACCATCGTCGACGACGCCATCGCGCTGCACGTGCCCTGCATCTGGATGCAGCTCGGTGTGATCGACGAAGCGGCCGCCGCGCGCGCGCGCGCCGCCGGCATCACCGTCGTGATGGACCGCTGCATCAAGATCGAACACGCGCTCGGCAACAGCCACGGCGTGCTGTAGCCGCGACCGGTTCGCTTACGGCGATTCCCGCGTTTTGCAGAAAACCAGGGAGTATAAGTAAAATTATAAGCTTTGGCGCCCGGGATAGGTTGTTGCATGAGGGAGTATCCATGAGGCGCCATCCATCTCCGATTGCCCGCTCTTTCAGAAAGGATTTCGATGAGCGCATTCGCCGCCTTCCTGCACCATCTTGCCGCCTTTACGCTGGTCGCCGCGCTCGCGGTCGAGTTCGCGCTGCTGCGCGGCGCGCCGACAGCGCCCGACCTGCGCCGCCTGCGGCTGGCCGACGCGGTCTATGGCGTCAGCGCCGGCGTGATCCTGGTGGTCGGCTTCCTGCGCGTTTTGTATCTCGAAAAGGGCGCCGCCTACTACTTCCATAGCGGCACCTTCATTGCCAAGCTGGCACTGTTCGCGGTGATCGGGCTGCTGTCGATCTACCCGACCATGCAGTTCCTGCGCTGGGGTCGCGCCGCCGGCCCGGCTGCGGCGCCGACAGCCGCCGAGGTGCAGCGAGTCCGCCGCCTGCTGCACTTCGAGCTGGCGCTGCTGGTGCCGCTGATCCTGTGTGCGGCGCTGATGGCGCGCGGCATTGGCTTCTTCGGCTGACGCGCCGGCACACGATAGGAAATCCGATGTTCGAATTGAAACCACTGTCACCGCGGGCCGGCAAGGCCGAGCACTACGCCGACCTGCTGCGGCAGGCGCAGGCGCTGCTGGCCGGCGAGCGTGACCTGATCGCCAATGCCGCCAACTTCAGCGCGCTGGTCTACCACAGCTTGCCGCAACTGAACTGGGCCGGCTTCTATCTGTACGACGGCCGCGAGCTGGTGTTGGGGCCGTTCCAGGGCAAGCCGGCCTGCATCCGCATCGCGCTTGGCAGCGGCGTCTGCGGCACCGCGGCCGAGCGCCGCGCCACCCAGCTGGTCGCCGACGTCAACGCCTTCCCCGGCCACATCGCCTGCGACAGCGCGTCGCGCTCGGAAATCGTGGTGCCGCTGATCGGCGCCGACGGTGCACTGATTGGCGTCTGGGACGTCGACAGCCCGCTGCCGGGGCGCTTCGACGACGACGACCGCGCCGGCATGGAAGCGCTGTGCGCGGTATTCGTCGCCAGCCTGGCGCCGGCCTGAGCATCGTTGAGATCGGCCGCGACGATTTTTGGCGCCCGCCTGCAAGCCGGCAATCACAGCGTCACCGGACGCAGGTATGCTCCCACTATGGAAACCAACCCCCACACGCCCCCGGCCAGCTTCATCGACCTGATGATGGACGCCGTCTTTGCGGTCGACAACGACAGCCGCATCGTTTTCGTCAGCGCCGCGTGCGAGCGAATCTTCGGCTACACCCCGCACGAAATGATCGGCATGTACATGTACGACCTGGTGGCGCCGGAAGACCGCGACAGCACCCGCCAGTCGGCGCAGGAAGTCATGTCCGGCCTGCCACAGCTGCATTTCGAAAACCGCTATATCCGCAAGGACGGCCAGCTGGTGCACCTGATGTGGTCGGCGCGCTGGTCGCCGGCCGACCGGCTGCGGATCGGGGTCGCGCGCGACATCACCGAACGCAAGCGGGCCGAGGCGCAGCAGGCGGCGCTGTATGCGATTTCCGAAGCGGCGCACGCGGCGGAAGATCTGGCCGCGCTGTTTCAAAGCATCCACCGCATCCTCGCCAAGTTGCTGCCTGCCGCAAACTTTTCTGTCGCGCTGTACGACGAGCGGGAAGACCGGCTCAGCTTTCCATACCGGGTTGACGAACGCGAACAGCCATCGACCGCGCCGCAGCCGGCCGCCGGTACGCTGTGCGCCGAAGTCATTCGCCGCGGCCAGCCGCTGCTGCTGGTACCGGCGACGATCGCCGAGCTTCCCGCCGGCCTGCGCGCCGCGGTCGGCGCCGATTGGCTGTGCTGGCTCGGCGTGCCGCTGAAGTCGCAGAAAGGCACGATCGGCGTGCTGGCGCTGAAGAGCTATGCCGGAGGCGTGCACTACGGCGAAAAGGACCAGGAACTGCTGCAGTTCGTCTCGACCCAGATCGCCGCCGCCATCGAGCGCCAGCAGCTGCAGGCACGGCTGCAGCGCATGGCGCAATACGACTGGCTGACCGACCTGCCGAACCGCGGCTTGCTGCACGATCGCCTGAAGACCGCGCTGGCGCGCGCCCGCCGTGAGCGTAGCCGGCTGGCACTGCTCTACCTCGATCTCGACAAGTTCAAGCAAGTCAACGATCGCTATGGGCATGCCGCCGGCGACCGGCTGCTGCAGGAAGTGGCGCTGCGCCTGACGCAATGCGTGCGCGCCTCGGACACCGTCGCGCGGCTGGGCGGCGACGAATTCGTGGTGCTGCTGGAAAACCTGCAGGCGCCCGCGGATGCGACGCAGCTGGCCGACAAGATCCGCGCCGCGATCAGCCAGCCGCTGGACATCGACGGCCACCAGCTGCGCATACTGCCCAGCATCGGCATCGCGTCATATCCGGAACATGGGGAGGATCAGGATCAGTTGCTCCGGCATGCGGACGAGGCGATGTACGCGCAGAAAAAGGCGGCGGCATTAGGCTGACCGCGCCGCCGTTCACGGACCCGCGCCAGCGCGGGATGCCAGGCCCGCCTTGTGCTACCGCTCCTGTCCCTGGCCGTCGCGCATGCCGAGGTTCCACAGCCGCAGCGCGACATGAATTTCGAGCGCCCGGCTGGGATTGCCCAGATAGCCCAGCAGCCCTTCGATATTGGCCAGCCGCTGGCGCAAGGTATTGATATGGATGCCGAGCCGGGTGGCGGTGGATTTGGCGTTCTGGTTGCTGTCGAAATAGCTCAGCAGCGTGTGCGCCAGATCCGAGCCGCGCTTGCGGTCGTGGGCGATCAGCGGTCCGATGCTGGCATCCAGGAAAGCCTTGAGGCTGGCCTGGTCGTGGGTTTCGAACAGCACCGAATACAGCGCCATCTCGTTCTGGTCGACGATCCGCCCATGCACGCCGATGCGTCCGAGCACCGACAGCGCGCGCCGCAGCGCCGCGTACAGCGCCGGAATCTCGGCGGCGGTCTGCAGCGGCCGCGACAGCACCCCCCGGTAATCCTGGCCGAACTCGCGCCTGGCAATGGCGGCGAAATCCTCCAGCACTTGCTGGGTCCGGGTAGCGCCGCAGACGATTGCCAGCACGCCGTCGATCTCGTCCAGCACCAGCCGGGAAAACGGCGCCGCGCTGCGCAGCCGCCGCGCCACGAATTCCGGCTTCGGATGACCGGTCTCGATCAGCGTCAGCGACACCGGTTGCGACAGATCGAGTCCGAAGCGTTCGGCGCGGTTGGCGATCGCGGCCGCATCGTCCTGCCG
>JBAUJK010000277.1:0-3522 GCA_049683695.1 Burkholderiaceae bacterium | reverse complement strand
GCTGGACATCGACAGCTTCGGCCGCGAGCCGCTGGCCTTCCTGTGGCAGCACGGTTTCATCCCGGCCGACCTGGCCGAGGCCTGGCGCGCGGTGACCACGCAGGCGCTGGACGGCGTGTGCCGCTGTTTCGAGCGCGCCGGCGACGTCGCGCGGCTGCGGCTGCATGGCGACTGCCATGCCGGCAACGTGCTGTGGACCGATGCCGGCCCGCATTTCGTCGATTTCGACGACAGCCGCATGGGCCCGGCGATCCAGGATCTATGGATGCTGCTGTCGGGGGGGCGCGCCGACATGACGCGCCAGCTGGCCGACGTGCTGGCCGGCTACGAGGATTTCTACGAATTCGATGCGCGCGAACTGCACCTGGTGGAGGCGCTGCGCACGCTGCGCCTGATCCATTATTCCGGCTGGCTGGCGCGGCGCTGGGACGATCCGGCGTTTCCGCCCGCCTTCCCGTGGTTCAACACGCAGCGCTACTGGCAGGACCGGATACTGGAATTGCGCGAGCAGATCGCGCTGATGGACGAGCCGCCGCTGTGGCCGGCATGAAGCCGTAAAGGGCGCGGCGGCCCGCGCCGATCAACCCTTCAGTTCGGCGATCAGGTCGATGTATTCCTGCATCGCGTCTTCCTTCGATTTGCCTTCCTGCATCTTCCAGGCATCCCATTTGGCGCGCCCGACCATGTCGGTCATGCCGGGCCGCTTGCCGTCGGCATCGCCGCTGCTGGCCTGCTTGAACAGCGCGTAGATCCGCAGCAGCGTCATGTTGTCCGGGCGTTCCGGCAGGTTCTTGGAATCGGCGACGGCTTGTTCGAAATCCGCTTGCAGGGTCATCATTTTCTCCAGGTAGATCAAATCGAGGGTGCTGTGATAGTGTGCTGAAAAATTCCGGTGGGCATGTCGAATGCGTCACGCGCGTTGCCAACATAGCACACAAAAATCGTCCCACCCAGAACAGCGCTAGAGGAGACACTCGATGTTGCCTGCCGTTGCCCCGTCACTGCGCCGCGAGCGAATGTCGACGGTGGATACCGCCTGGCTGCGCATGGATGCGCCGGCCAACCTGATGATGATCGTGGCGGTGCTGCTGTTCGAGCAGCCGATGGAACCGGCGCGCTTTCGCGCCACCATCGAAAGCCGGCTGCTGTCGTACCGGCGCTTCCGCAGCCGCGTGGTGCATGAGTTCGGCGCCGCCTGGTGGCAGGAGCAGGAAGTCGATCTCGACTATCACATCGTGCGCTGCCGGCTGAAGACGGCGCGCCCGGACAACAAGGCGGCGCTCGAGCAGCTGGTCGGCGAACTGTCGGCGACGCCGCTCGATCCGGCGCAGCCGCTGTGGCAGATGCACGTGGTCGACAACTGCATCGGCGCCGACGGCTGCATGCGGCAAGCGATCGTGGTGCGCGTCCATCACTGCATCGCCGACGGCATCGCGCTGGTCGGCGTGCTGCTGTCGATGTTCGACGCCAGCGCCGACGCGCCGCCGGCCGAGCCGCCGGAAGCGCGGCTGGCGCCGCTGGCGGCGGAAAATCCATGGCTGCAGATCATGCAGCCGGTCACCGCCGCCACCGTCAAGGCGATCGACCTGTCCGGCCTGATGTGGAGCAAATACCTGTGGATGCTGTCGGACCCGCTGAAGTTCGTCGGCCGCTTCGCCGGCATGGGCGCGATGACCACCCGCATCACGCAGGACGCGGCGCGGCTGGCGTTGATGAGCGACGACAGCCGCACGCGGCTGAAGGGCAAGCCGCGCGGCATGAAGCAGGTGGCCTGGAGCGAGCCGCTGCCGCTGACCGAGATCAAAGCGGTCGGCCGCGCGTTCGGCGCCTCGGTCAACGACGTCCTGATGGCCAGCGTGGCCGGCGCCATCGGCGCCTACCTGCGTGCCAAGGGCGACGCGGTGGCGGCCGACTGCGCGCTGCGGGCGATGATCCCGGTCAACCTGCGCAAGGCCGGCCGCAAGCAGGCGCTCGGCAACGCCTTCGGGCTGGTACCGCTGATGCTGCCGGTCGGGCTGGACCACCCGTTGCAGCGGCTGCGCGAAGTGCGGCGCCGCATGGATGAACTGAAGGGCGGTTACCAGGCGCTGGTGGCGATGGCGCTCTTGGGCGTGCTGGGCGCGACGCCACGGCAGATGCAAAGCGAGATCCAGAACTATTTTGCGCGCAAGGCGACCGCGGTGATGAGCAACGTGCCGGGCCCGCAGGCGCCGCTGTACCTGGCCGGCAGCCGGCTCGACCAGATCATGTTCTGGGTGCCGCAGTCGGGCGACATTGGCGTTGGCGTGTCGATCCTGAGCTACAACGGCGGCGTCCAGTTCGGCATCGTCGCCGACGACGCGATCGCCGCCGACCCGCAGCGCATCATCGAACGCTTCGCGCCCGAATTCGAAAAACTGGTGCTGCTGGCCTTGATGATGGAGTGAGGTTTTTTCAGCGAGCGGGGAGTATTTTTCAAGCCGCAGGTAGGACGCCCGGGATGGCGGCATTTTCCGGCATACAGGAAGGGTGTATGCACATAGGCCGAAGCGGCGGCTGCCGCTTCGGCCATCTTCGGCATCAGACGCCGAGCAATTCCACTTCGAAGATCAGCGTCGCGTTCGGCGGAATCACGCCGCCGGCGCCGCGCGCGCCGTAGCCGAGCGCGGCCGGGATGATCAGCCGCCGGGTGCCGCCGACCTTCATCCCCTGCACGCCCTGGTCCCAGCCCTGAATCACGTGGCCGGCGCCGAGCGGGAATTCGAACGGTTCGTTGCGGTCGCGGCTGGAGTCGAACTTGGCGCCGGTGCTGCCGTCGGCGTTGCGCAGCCAGCCGGTGTAGTGCACGCTGACATGGTCGCCGGCCTTTGCTTCGGCACCGTCGCCGACCGTGGTGTCTTCGTATTCGAGCCCGGAGGCGGTCATGATGCTGGCCATGAAGGAATGCCTTTCTGGTTTGTTTATACTGGCCGCAGTGTAAACGATATGGATACGCCATGGCCGCCAGCGCCCCCAGCAATCTCGAACATGCCGACATCCTGGTGATTGGCGCCGGTATCGCCGGTGCCGCGATCGCCTACCACCTGGCGCCAAACGCCCGCGTGATCCTGCTGGAGCGCGAAAGCCAGCCCGGCTACCACGCCACCGGCCGCTCCGCCGCGCTGTATTCGGAAACCTACGGTAACGCCGCGGTGCGTGCGATCACCACCGCGTCGCGTCCGTTCTACATGTCGCCGCCGGACGGCTTCGCCGAACATCCGCTCCTGACGCCGCGCGGCTCGATGATCGTCGGCGGGCCGCAGCACGAGGAAAAACTGCGCCGCACCTGCGCCGAGATGCGCCGGCTGGTCGCCAGCGTCGAATGGCTGGACGCGGCGCAGATCGCCGCGCGGGTGCCGGTCCTGCGGCCGGAAGCCGCCACCTGGGCGGTGTACGAGCCGGATGCGATGGACATGGACGTGCACGCGATCCACCAGGGTTTCCTGCGCGGCGCCCGGGCTGGCGGCGGCCGGCTGGTGTGCGGCGCCGAGGTGCGGGCGCTGG
>JBAUJK010000276.1:0-8203 GCA_049683695.1 Burkholderiaceae bacterium | reverse complement strand
GGCCAGCAGGCGGCGCGTGTAGGCGTGGCGCGGGTTGCGGTACAGCTCGGCGGTCGGCGCCGTCTCCAGCAGGCGGCCACGCTCCATCACGCCGACGCGGTCGGCGAAATGCCGCACCAGGTTCAGGTCGTGCGAAATCATCAGCACCGCCATGTTTTCCTCGCGCTGCAGCTGGTCCAGCAATTCCAGGATCTGCACCTGGATCGTCACATCCAGCGCGGTGGTCGGCTCGTCGGCGATCAGCAGCTTCGGCCGGCACGCCAGCGCCATCGCGATCATCGCGCGCTGGCGCTGGCCGCCGGACAGCTGGTGCGGATACGATTGCGCGCGCCGCGCCGGCTCCGGGATGCCGGTCTTGTCGAGCAGCTCGACCGTGCGCCGCGCCGCCGCCTTGGCGTTCAGGCCCTCGTGCAGCATCAATACTTCGGCGATCTGGTTGCCGACGGTGAACAGCGGATTCAGCGCCGTCATCGGCTCCTGGAAGATCATCGCGACGTCCTTGCCGCGCAGCGCGCGCAATGCGCGTTCCGGCTTTTGCAGGATGTCGTCGCCGTTGAACAGGATGCGGCCGCGGTAGCGCGCATCCTGGTTCAGGCGCAGCAGCGACAGCGCGGTGACGGTCTTGCCGGAGCCGGATTCGCCGACCAGCGCCAGCTTTTCGCCGGCGGCGATCGCAAAGCTGACTTCCTCGACCACGGTGGCGGCGCCGAAGTCGACCGCCAGATCCTGGACTTCCAGCAGGGGCGCGCTCATGCCCGCCTCCGCACGTCGAGCGCATTGCGCAGGCCGTCGCCGATATTGGTCAACAGCAACAGCGTCGCTGTCAGCACCACGAAGGTCGATAGCGCGATCCACCAGGCATCGAGATTGTTCTTGCCCTGCGCCAGCAGCTCGCCCAGGCTAGGCGTCGACGGCGGTACGCCGAGGCCGAGGAAGTCCAGGCTGGTCAGCGCCAGGATCGCGCCGCTCATGCGGAACGGCAGGAAGGTGACGACCGACGTCAGGCTGTTGGGTAGCACGTGGCGCCAGATGATCTGGCGATTGGACAGGCCCAGTGCACGTGCCGCCTGCACGTATTCGAGGTTGCGGTTGCGCAGGAAATCGGCGCGCACGTAGTCGGACAGCCCCATCCAGCCGAACAGCGACAGCAGCACCAACAGCAGCAGCAGGCTCGGCTCGAAGATCGACGCGAAGATGATCAGCAGGTACAGCTCCGGCATCGAGCCCCAGATTTCGATCACCCGCTGCAGGAACAGGTCGGTCCTGCCGGCGAAATAGCCCTGCACGGCGCCTGCGACGATGCCGAGCACGACGCCGGTGACGGTCAGCGCCAGCCCGAACAGAATCGAGATACGAAAGCCATACAAGAGACGCGCGGCGACGTCGCGCCCGCGGTCGTCGGTGCCGAGCCAGTTCTCGGCCGACGGCGGTGCCGGGTTCGGCTCGGTGGCGAAGTAATTGATGGTGTCGAACGAATAATGATTCGGCGGATACAGCGCCCAGTTGCCGTCGCGCCT
Source organism: Burkholderiaceae bacterium (assembly GCA_049683695.1). Lineage (GTDB taxonomy): Bacteria > Pseudomonadota > Gammaproteobacteria > Burkholderiales > Burkholderiaceae_D > DATJCV01. The sequence continues at coordinate 6,686 of JBAUJK010000276.1, read as the reverse complement.
GAACTGATCCTGGATGAAGGGATCGAGATAATCGGCGGGCGTATCGAAGTCGCCGCCGAACGTCTTTTCCGAATAGGTGTGGAACACCGGGAACAGGAGCTCGCCCTGGTAGTGCGCCACCAGCGGCTTGTCGTTCGACAGCAACTCGGCCGCCAGGCTGAGCGCGAACAGCAACAGGAACAGGACCAGGCTCCAGTAGCCGCGCCGGCCGCGGCGGAAACGCAGCCAGACCTGGCGGCCGGGCGAGACCGGCGGCGCGGCAGTGATGGGCCCCGGCGTCGGCTCCGGGATCGGTACCGCCGTCATCGGGCCAGGCTTTCGAACTGCACGCGCGGGTCGGCCCACACGTAGCACAAGTCGCCCAGCAGCTTGACCACCAGCCCGATCAGCGTAAACAGATACAGCGTGCCCATCACCACCGGGTAGTCGCGCCGTATCACCGATTCATACGACAGCAAGCCGAGACCATCGAGCGAGAACAGCGTCTCGATCAAGAGGCTGCCGGCGAAGAAGGCGCCGATGAAGGCGGCCGGAAAGCCCGTCACCAGCGGGATCAGCGCGTTGCGGAACACGTGCTTGTACAAGACGCGCTTTTCGGACAGGCCCTTGGCGCGCGCGGTCAGCACGTACTGCTTGCGGATTTCTTCAAGGAAGGTGTTCTTGGTCAGCATCGTCATCACCGCGAACGAGCCAGCCACCGACGCGATGATCGGCAGCGTGATGTGCCACAGGTAGTCGGTGATCTTGCCGAACAGCGACAGTGAATCCCAGTCGTCCGAAGTCAGCCCGCGCAGCGGGAACCACTGGAAGAAGCTGCCGCCGCCGAACAGCACCAGCAGCAGCACGCCGAGCACGAAGCCGGGAATCGAATAGCCGATCAATACCAGCATGCTGGTGATCGCGTCGAAGCGGCTGCCTTCGCGCACCGCCTTGGCGATGCCGAGCGGCACTGAAATGAAATAGGTCAGGAAGAAGGTCCACAGCCCGATCGTGATCGACACCGGCATCTTCGACTTCACCAGCTGCCAGACGTCGCCGTGGTGATAGAAGCTCTTGCCGAGGTCGAAGGTGGCAAAGCCCTTCAGCATTTGCCAGAAGCGCTCCGGCGCCGGCTTGTCGAAGCCGTACAGCTTCTTGATCTCGGCCACCCGCTCGGCATCGATGCCCTGCCGGCCGCGGTACTGCGACGCGCCGCCTCCGGACGTTTCGCCAGTGCCGACCTGCCCTTTCTTCAATTCCATCAGCGCCTGCTCGACCGGGCCGCCAGGCACGAACTGGATCACCGCGAAGGTGATCGCCACCACGCCGAACAAGGTCGGCAACATCAGCAGGATGCGCTTGAAGATGTAGAGCCAGAGGTTCATGGGCAGAGCGGGTCGGTGGCGGCGGGCAAGGAAAGGTACAAGCAGGAATATTCACATACTCCCTTACAGATACCTCTATGCCGGGCGAAAACTCTATGAAAATAATTCATACTCCCTCTTCCATATCCTCACGGCGAAAGCCCGGACCCAGTGGCATTACGGATTGTGCCAAAGCGGACCCTGCACTTTCAGCTGCCGTGCTGCCCTTGGTCCGTGAAAGCGGGGTCAGAGTAATTTTCGCAAAAGGCCGCGAAAAAACTCCGACCCCGGTTTCACTCCGTTTGCGGTCGACCGACCGGTTACCCGCTCCAGGTCCCTCACCGCGGCTTCTCCTGCCACCAGGTCGAAATCACGTACGGATCGGCCTGATAGTACAGCGGCAATGTGGCCGGTATGCCGAAACGGTTGCGGTAGGCGACCCGGTGCGTCGAAGAATACCAGTGCGGCACCACCAGGTACTTGTGCAGCAGCACGCGGTCGAGCGCCCTCGCCGCGGCGTCGAGGTCGGCGCGGGTGTCGGCCGCGACCAGCTTGTCGACCAGTTGGTCGACCGCCGCATCCTTCAGGCCCCAGACGTTGTTCGAACCTTTTTCGTCGGCCGCCTTCGAGCCGAACATGTCGTACAGCTCGTTGCCGGGCGTGGTCACATCCGGAAAGCGCACGCTGGTCATGTCGAAGTCGAAATTCTCCATGCGCTTTTGCACCAGCGCATAGTCGGCGCTGCGTTGCGTCACGGCGACGCCGAGCTTTTGCAGGTTGCGCACGTAGACGCTGATGATGCGCGACATCGCCGACTGGTCGTCGAGAATCTCGAACGCGAACGGCACGCCTTCGGCATTGCGCAGCGCGCCATCGCGGTAGGTCCAGCCGGCCTGCTCGAACAAGGCGCGCGCGGCCAGCAGGTTGGCGCGCAACGAATGCGGCGGGTCGGTCGACGGCGGCACCGGCGCCGGGCCGAACACGGCCGGATCAAGCCGGGCCTTCAGCGGTTCCAGCAGCCGCAGCTCGGCCGCCGACGGCAGCCCGGTGGCTGCCATGTCGCTGTTGTTGAAGAACGAATAGATGCGCTTGTACTGGTGGTAGAACAGTTGCCGGTTCATCCATTCGAAATCCAGTGCAAGGCCTAACGCCTGGCGCACGCGGATGTCCTTGAACTGGTCGCGCCGCAGATTCATCACGAAGCCCTGCATGCCGGCGCCGTTCGAATGCGCCAGCTCGCGCTTGACGATCTCGCCGCTGCGGAATTTCGGGCCGTTGTAGTTGCGCGCCCAGTTCTTGGCGCTGTACTCGACCACCAGGTCGAATTCGCCAGCCTTGAACGCTTCCAGCCGCGCCACGTCGTCCTTGTAGAAACGGTAGACGATGCGGCCGAAGTTGAAGGTGCCACGCCGCGCCGGCACCGCGTCGCCCCAGTAGTCCGGATTACGCCGGTAGGAAATCGAGCGGCCGAGGTCGTACTGTTCGATCAGGTAAGGGCCGGAGGCGATCGGCTGCTGCAGCTGGATATCGTCGAAGGAAATGCCGGCCGCCCACTTGCGCGAAAACACCGGCACGCCGCCGACGATCAACGGCAATTCGTGGTTTTTCGACTTGAAATCGAAGCGCACCGTGCGTTCGCCGGTCACCACGCACTGCTTGACGTCGGCAAAGATCGACTTGAACTGCGGCGCGCCCTTGGCCATCAGCGTGTCGAACGAATATTTCACGTCGTCGGCCAGCACCGGGTCGCCGTTGGAAAAGCGTGCCTTCGGATTCAGCCGGAACGTCATCGACAGCCGGTCCGGCGCCAGCTCCATGTCGTCCGCCAACAGGCCATACATGGTCGCGGTTTCGTCCATCGAGCCGACTGCCAGCGTCTCGAACATCAGCGCGGCGACGCCGGCGGCGGCCACACCCTTCAACGAAAACGGATTGAACTTGTCGAAGCTGGTACGGCGGTCCGGATTGGCCAGATACAGTTCGCCGCCCTTCGGCGCGTCCGGATTGACATAATCGAAGTGGCTGAAACCGGCCGGATACTTCGGCGTGTCGTACAGCGCGAACGCGTGCGCGGCGAAGGCGCGGCCGGCCGGCTGCAACGCGGCCAGCAGGATCAGCAAGGATAGGAAAAGGCGCATGCGGTCGGGCCAATCGGAGCGTAAGAAACGGTATCCGGGCTATTCTACCGAAGCGCGCCGGCGGACCGGGAAGTTGCCGCGCCCGCGCCGTCCCCTTACAATCTCGCCGCAACGCGCCAGCGCCGCAGGCATGCGCCGCCGCCCTCGCAACCCGCCCAACCGGAGCTTCCATGGCATTTCTGCAAGGCAAAAAAATCCTGATCACCGGCCTGCTGTCGAACCGATCGATCGCCTACGGCATCGCCCAGGCTTGCAAGCGCGAAGGCGCGGAACTGGCTTTCACCTATGTCGGCGAGCGCTTCAAGGACCGCATCACCGATTTCGCCAAGGAATTCGGCAGCGACCTGATCTTCGATTGCGACGTCGGCAGCGACGAACAGATCGCCGCGCTGTTCGAGCAACTCGGCAAGTCCTGGCCGCAACTGGACGGTCTGGTGCATTCGATCGGCTTCGCGCCGCGCGAGGCGATCACCGGCGATTTCCTGGAAGGACTGTCGCGCGAAGCCTTCCGCATCGCGCACGACATTTCCGCCTACAGCTTTCCGGCGATGGCGAAGGCGGCGCTGCCGCTGCTGGCACCGAACGCATCGCTGCTGACGCTGACCTACATGGGTTCGGTGCGCGCGACCCCGAACTACAACACGATGGGCCTGGCCAAGGCGTCGCTGGAAGCCTCGGTGCGCTATCTGGCGGAATCGCTCGGGCCGAAGGGCATCCGCGTCAACGGCATCTCGGCCGGCCCGATCAAGACGCTGGCGGCCTCCGGCATCAAGGATTTCAGCAAGCTCCTGGGCATCGTCGCCGCCCATGCGCCGCTGCGGCGCAACATCACGATCGAGGACGTCGGCAACACCGCCGCCTTCCTGCTGTCTGACCTGGCGTCCGGCATCACCAGCGAAATCACCTACGTCGACGGCGGCTTTTCGCATGTGATGTACGCGCCGCAGGAATGACGCCCGGGATGGCCGCACCCGGCCACACGCCTACAGATCGATCCAGGAAAGGAGCCGTCTGGCCACGACGATTCGAACCGTGCCGCGCCAAATCGCCCAAATTTTCGTCGCCGCGATTGCCGGCGGCATCCTGGCGCCGGCGTCCGCGCAGACCCTGAAAACCGGCGAGCAGGTGTACCAGGAGACTTGCCTGGCCTGCCATGCGAGCGGCGCGGCCGGTGCCCCCAGGTTCGGCGACCGGCTCACCTGGGCGCCGCTGATCGCGGAAGGACAGCATGTGCTGACCGCGCATGCCTGGGTCGGCGTGCGCGGCATGCCGCCCAAGGGCGGCAACCCCACCCTGTCGCTCGAGGAATTCGCGCGCGCCACCGCCTATATGGCAGCTGCCGCCGGCGGTAGCTGGCGCGACCCCGACTCCGCCATGCTGAAACGCATCCGGCGCGAAGAAACCAAACGCCTGGCCACGCTCAAGTGAGCGGACGGCCGCCGGCCGCATCCGGAAAAATCGGCGATTTTCCAGCAACCGCGCCGATTCCCCTGTAAAATACCGGCTGCGCAACGCCAACTCGGTGGCTACATCGTCCCGCCCGGCATTGCGCATCGCCGCATCGCGAACCGTTCGCATTAACGATAAAGCCCTCCCGCCTCTGGTGCCGCCTCCTTGGCACCGTTCCGGCGCAAAGCTTTTGTGCCGAAATCTCTCTGAGCTTATCCAGTAAGTTTTCTTAGCTGTTTCGTTGGTAGCGCTGCATTTTTTGCGTTTCCGCCGCTTCCCCGCGAAGCAGCGCGACGCTGATTTCACGAAAGAAAACCATGACCTTTGAATCCATCGGCCTGCACGCCTCCATCCTGAAGGCCCTGACCGACTCCGGCTACACCGCTCCGACCGCGGTGCAGGCGCAAGCGGTACCGGCCGCGATCGCCGGCCGCGACCTGCTGGTGTCGTCGCAGACCGGCTCCGGCAAGACTGCCGCCTTCATGCTGCCGGCGCTGCACAAGTTCGCATCCAGCGAACAGCCTGCCTTCGGCGGCAAGACGCCGAACCAGGAAGCGCAGGCGGCGCGCGCGCGCGGCGAGCGTCCGCGCTTCCGCCCGGCGCAGCCGAAGATGCTGGTGCTGACTCCGACGCGCGAACTGGCACTGCAGGTCACCACCGCCACCACCAAATACGGTGCCTACCTGCGCCGCGTGAAGGCGGTGTCGATCCTCGGCGGCATGCCGTATCCGAAGCAGATGCAACTGCTGTCGCGCAATCCGGAAATCCTGGTGGCAACGCCGGGCCGGCTGATCGACCACATGGAATCCGGCAAGATCGACTTCTCGCAACTGCAGATGCTGGTGCTGGACGAAGCCGACCGCATGCTCGACATGGGCTTCATCGACGACATCGAAAAGATCGTCGCCGCCACGCCGGCGTCGCGCCAGACCATGCTGTTCTCGGCGACGCTGGACGGCGTGGTCGGCAACATGGCGCGCCGTATCACCACCGATCCGCTGGTGATCCAGATCGCCGGGTCCGCCAGCAAGCATGAAAACATCGACCAGCGCATGCATTTCGTCGACGACCTGTCGCACAAGAACCGCCTGCTCGACCACCTGCTGCGCGACGCCTCGATGGACCAGGCGGTGGTATTCACCGCCACCAAGCGTGATGCCGACAGCATCGCCGACCGCCTGAACATCGCCGGTTTCGCCGCCGCTGCGCTGCACGGCGACATGCACCAGGGCGCGCGCAACCGCACACTCGACAGTGTGCGCCGCGGCCAGGTGCGGGTGCTGGTGGCGACCGACGTCGCCGCGCGCGGCATCGACGTGCCGACCATCACGCACGTGGTCAACTACGACCTGCCGAAATTCCCGGAAGACTACGTGCACCGCATCGGCCGCACCGGCCGCGCCGGCCGTAAGGGTATCGCGGTATCGCTGGTGAACCACGCCGAAGGCATGCACGTGAAGCGCATCGAACGCTTCACCAAGCAGCTGATCCCGGTCGACGTCATCGAGGGCTTCGAGCCGAAGAAGACGGCGCCGGCGCGCGCCGCCAGGAAGCCCGGTGGCTGGAAGCCGGGCGACGGCCGCAACGGCAAGCCGGCCGGCCGGCCAAGCTATGGCAAGCCGGGTGCGCCGCGCAAGGAAGGCGGCGGCTACAAGGGTGCGCGCCCGCACGATGGCGGCGGCCGCCGCTCGTTCGGCGATCGCTGACCGGTTTCAACCGGCTCCGGCCGGTAACCGGATGGCGCACGGGCGCCGGC
>JBAUJK010000275.1:0-3598 GCA_049683695.1 Burkholderiaceae bacterium | reverse complement strand
GGCGCCAGCGCCTGCAGTTCGCTCGATTCGATGGTCACGTTTTCGATCTGCATCGGCAGCTCGATGCGGCAGCCGAGCGTGGCGCAGGCCGCCGCCAGCAGCGGCCTGGCTTGCGGGAAGCGGGCCGCTAACTGGCTGCGGAAAGCATACGCGGCCTGTCCCAGCGCCGCCAGCAGCAGCACCACGCAGGCGCAAGCCAGCAGCGCACGGCGTACGCGCCCGCCGCGCCGCTGGCGCCGCGCGCGCGCGATGAAATCCGGCTCGTCGAAATCTTCCGGTCCGTCCTGCGGCGGCCACAGGTCGTCGGAAGATGGGCGCCGGCCCTGCAGGTCGTCCAGCGCGCGGTCGAGCGCGGCGTCGTCCTGGGCCGCGCGCACCGCCGCGGCCGCGTCGTCGGCGTCATGTCCGGCCGGCGCGAAGTCCATCAGCGTCATCCGGTATAGCGGTTCGGCGGCTTCGGCCGACTCGGTTTCAATCTGCGGCGCTTCGGTGTCCTCGGCCGACTTGGTTTCAATCTGCGGCGCCTCGGTGCCCTCGGCCTCGGTCGGAGCCCGCGGCACGGTGGTGGGGTCGCCGTCGAAGGGGGAAGGAGGTGGCTGGTCGTCATCCGCCGGTTCGGGCGCGACGTCGGCCGGCGCGGTGTCGGCAGCGGTGTCGACGTCATCGGCCGCGAGCGGCGGTTCCGTCTCGACCTCTTCTGTGGCGGAAGTATCGGTGGCGGACGGGGGGGGCAAGGCCACGGCCAGAGGTTCGGCCGCGGCGGGCGCCGGCGCCGCAGGGGACGGTGGCGCGGCCGGCAGCAGATGCTCGATGCCGTTGAAGATTTCCTTGCAGGCGCCGCAGCGCACCAGGCCGGCGCGCAGCTTCAGCTGGTCATGGGCAACCCGGAACGTGGTCCCGCAGTGCGGGCATTGGGTGGCCAGTGCCATGTCAGCCCTGGCCGGGCGGTGCCAGTTGTCCCGCCAGTGCCACCCAGCCGTCCAGTTCGCGCGCCACCGACAGCCGCAGGAATGGCGCATAGGCGGCGGCGACCTGTTCCGCCTGTCCGGCCAGCACGCCGGACAGCAACAGGCGGCCGCCGGGCGCCAGCTGCCGGCACAGCAGCGGCGCCAGCAACTGCAGCGGACCGGACAGGATGTTGGCGACCACCAGGTCGAAGCGCGGCTTGCCGGCCGCCGGCCACTGGTCGGGCAGGAAGTAGTCGATCGTGCAGCCGTTGCGCTCGCTGTTGTGGCGCGCCGATTCGACCGCCTGCGGATCGATGTCGACGCCGACCACGGTGGCGGCGCCGAGCTTGGCGGCGACGATCGCCTGGATGCCGGAGCCGCAGCCGTAGTCGAGCACCGCCTGGCCGCGCGGCGCATGTGCTTCCAGCCATTCCATGCACAGCCGCGTGGTCGGGTGGCTGCCGGTGCCGAAGGCGAGGCCGGGGTCCAGTTCCAGCACCAGCGCATCGGGGTCGGGCGCCTGGTGCCAGCTCGGCACCACCCAGATGTTCTTGCCGATATGGATCGGATCGAACTGGGATTGCGTCAGCCGCACCCAGTCCTGTTCGGCAACCTGGCGCACGCTGTACTGCAGGTCGGGCGCCAATCCGCAGGCGCGGGCGGCGGCGGCAGTCAGCGTGCCGGCGTCGGCATCGGCCGGCAGCAGCGCCACCACGCGGCTGCGCTCCCAGGCGGTCTGGCGCGGCTCCATGCCGGGTTCGCCGAACAGCGGCTGCTCGGCGGCGGTGCCGACATCGGCGTCCTCCACCGACACCGACAGCGCGCCGGCATCCAGCAGCGCGTCGGACAGCGCATCGGCGGCGTCGCGCGCGGTTTCGATGACGATCTCGGTCCAGCTCATCGGACTGCCCTTATTTCTTCGGCTTGCTCATCACTTTCGCCAGTTCCGGCATTTCGGCCAGCTTCTGTTCCAGGTAATGGATATTGGTGCCGCCTTCGATGAAGCGTGCATCGACCATCAGGTCGCGGTGCAGCGGGATGTTGGTCAGGATGCCCTCGACCACCATTTCCGACAGCGCGATCTGCATGCGGCGGATCGCCGCCTCGCGCGTCGGGCCGTGCGCGATCACCTTGCCGACCATCGAATCGTAGTTCGGCGGCACATAATAGCCGCTGTAGGCGTGCGAATCGACGCGGATACCGGGGCCGCCCGGCGCGTGCCACGAGGTGATGCGGCCCGGCGACGGCGTGAACTTGTACGGGTCCTCGGCGTTGATGCGGCATTCGATAGCGTGCCCTTTCAGCTCGACGTCGCGCTGGCGGAAGCGCAGCTTTTCGCCGGCGGCGATGCGGATCTGCTCCTGCACGATGTCGAGGCCGGTGATCATCTCGGTCACCGGGTGTTCGACCTGCACCCGCGTGTTCATTTCGATGAAATAGAACTCGCCGTTTTCATACAGGAACTCGAAGGTGCCGGCGCCGCGGTAGCCCATCTTGGCACAGGCAGTGGCACAGCGGTCACCGATCTTTTCGATCAGCTTGCGCGGGATGCCGATCGCTGGGGCTTCCTCGATCACCTTCTGGTGGCGGCGCTGCATCGAGCAGTCGCGTTCGCCGAGCCAGATCGCATTCTTGAATTCGTCGGCCAGTATCTGGATCTCGACGTGGCGCGGATTTTCCAGGTACTTCTCCATATAGACTTCCGGATTGCCGAACGCGGTGCCGGCCTCGGCCTTGGTCATCGTCACCGCGTTCAGCAGCGCCGCCTCGGTATGCACCACGCGCATGCCGCGGCCGCCACCGCCGCCGGCCGCCTTGATGATCACCGGGTAGCCGATCTTGCGCGCGACGCGGATGATTTCCTTCGGATCTTCCGGCAGCGCGCCTTCGGAGCCCGGCACGCACGGGACGCCGGCCTTGATCATCGCCTGCTTGGCCAGCACCTTGTCGCCCATCTGGCGGATCGACTCCGGGCGCGGGCCGATGAAGACGAAGCCGGACTGTTCGACCCGTTCGGCGAAGTCGGCGTTCTCCGACAGGAAGCCGTAGCCGGGATGGATCGCCTGGGCGTCGGTGACTTCGGCGGCGCTGATGATGGCCGGCATGTTCAGGTAGCTCAGGGCGGACGCTGCCGGGCCGATGCAGACCGATTCCTCCGCCAGCTTCACGTATTTCGCCTCACGGTCAGCCTCGGAATGCACGACCACCGTCTTGATGCCCATTTCGCGGCAGGCGCGCTGGATGCGCAGGGCGATCTCGCCACGGTTGGCGATCAGGATCTTCTCAAACATGGGCGGCCTCCACGGCGGGATGGCTGCCGCCTGCGGCAGCACGGCGTTTTGGCTGCGCGCCGCGCTTGGCAATCAGTTTTTTTTCAGGCATGGAAAGGAAATCAAAGACGTTGCGGGCGTGGCGCGCGGCAGGGTTGTCGGCGCGCCGGAAGGCGGAAGAGGCGCGGGCGTAGCGCACGGCGCCGGCTAGCCGATCACGAACAGCGGCTGGCCGAACTCCACCGGCTGGCCGTTCTCGACCAGGATCTGCTTGATCACGCCGGCGGCGTCGGCATCGATTTCGTTCAACAGCTTCATCGCTTCGATGATGCACAGCGTGTCGCCTTCGCCGACGCTGGAGCCGACTTCGACATACGGCGG
>JBAUJK010000274.1:0-3589 GCA_049683695.1 Burkholderiaceae bacterium | reverse complement strand
CGCAGCAGTGCGCGCAGGCGGCGCGGCTGCAGCAGGAACACGCCGCCGCCCAGCAGTAGCAGCAGGCCCGGCACGCCGCGCAGCTTCTGCAGGATGCCGACGCTGCTTTCCAGCCGGTCCAGCGATTGCCGGATGCGGATCTTCTGGATGGCCATCGCTTCGCGCTGCAGCGCACAGCGCGCGACCAGTTGTTCGCGTCGCTGGGCCAGGAGTTTCAGGTGTGAGGTCATCGCAGTGGCGCGGCGCATTGCCGCTTCGGACTAGGGCGTGGGCGAATTGAGGGTTTCGACGTCTTTCGCCATTTCCGCCAGCGTATGCGCCAGCAGCCGCGACTTCTTGCGGTAGTTGTTGCGCACGCCCAGCATGATGACGACGGCCGCCAGCGCGAAGAAGACGATCAGTCCCACCAGCACCGGGATCCGGTGCGTATCCCAGTAGATGACGACGATCAGCAGGATCGCCAGCAGCACCGCGATGCCAAGGCAGGCCATCGCCGCCAGCGCCAGCAGCAGGTACAGGAAATAGCGCAGCGCCTCCTCTTCCAGCTCGACCGTCAGCAGTTCGATCCGCGTCTGCAGCGTGGACAGGAAGGTGGCGAGCAGGCGCGCCGCCGAATCGAAGATCGCCATCGTTATTTGCGGCCGAGCAGGAGACCGGCGACGACGCCGGCCAGAAGACCGACCCCGACCGCCTGCCACGGGTGATCCTCGACGAAGCGGTCGGTCGATTCCAGCACGTTCTTGCCGGAGGACAGCAGGTGTTCCTCCATTCGCGCCAGTTCGGCGCGAGCGTTGCGCAGCTTGCGCTCGAACTGCGCGATCGCGGTCCGGTAGCCGTGTTCGGTCTGCTCGGCGCCTTCGGACAGCAGCTGTTCGGCGTCGGCGATCACCGCCCGCAGGTCGTTCAGCAGTTTTTCCCTGGCATCGTTGGCTTGCTGCGTCTGACTCATTGGCGCTCCGCATGAAAGATGGTGAGAAGCGGCCATTGTCGGCCCGAAGCCTCGGGTTGTCAAAAACGAACGTTAGCTTGCTTGACGTAAACCATAGTCGAGCGCGATTCCGGCGAACAGCGCCGCCCCCAGCCAGTTGTTGTGCCGAAAGGCGGCAAAGCAGGCCATCCGCTCGCGCCCGCGGATCAGGCGATAGTGGTACAGCGCGCAGGCCGCGGCCAGCGCCAGGCCGGCCACGAACCAGCCGCGCAATCCGTGCTGCCAGCCGACCGCGAAAATGATCGCGAACGTCAGCGCGTAGCACAGCATGACGATGGCGACGTCGTGGCGGCCGAAGGTAATCGCCGACGAGCGCACGCCGATCTTCAGGTCGTCGTCGCGGTCGACCATCGCGTATTCGGTATCGTAGGCGATGGCCCAGAAAATATTCGCCAGCAGCAGCAGCCAGGCGGCGGCCGGCACCGTGCCGGTGACCGCGGCGAATGCCATCGGGATGCCGAAGCCGAACGCGATGCCGAGATAGGCTTGAGGTATCGCAAAGAAACGCTTGAAATATGGATAGCTGGCGGCGATCAGTACCGCGCATACCGACAATTGCTTGGTCAGCGCGTTCAGCGGCAGGATCAGCGCCAGCGCCAGCAGCGCCAGCACCGCCGCCACCGCTACCGCCTCCCAGGCGGCGATCTTGCCGGCGGTGAGCGGACGATCCGCGGTGCGCTTGACGTGGCAGTCGACCGCGCGGTCGGCGTAGTCGTTGATCGCGCAGCCGGCCGATCGCATCAGCACCGTGCCGAGCGTGAAGATCACCACCAGCCGCCAGTCGGGCTGGCCGCCGGATGCGAACCACAGCGCCGCCAGCGTCGGCCACAGCAGCAGCAGGATGCCGATCGGTTTGTCGAGCCGGACCAGCCGGACGTAGAGTTGCAGTCGATTCATCAGGTCGGTTATATTGCCTTGCCAAAGGAAATTATAAGCGCCCGCCCATGGGCCGCGGCCATCGTCACGTGGATGAAACATCGGCGGGCTACCATCAAGTTTTGAGGAGAAATCATGCGCATCGTCTGGAAAACAGTAGCCGCTGCCGGCCTGCTCGCGGGTGTCACCGCCTCGGCCCATGCCGTGACCGAAATCAGCTGGTGGCATTCGATGACCGGCGCGCTCGGCGACCGCGTCGCCGGCCTCGCCGATCAGTTCAACAAGAGCCAGTCCGAATACAAGGTCAACCCAGTCTTCAAGGGCAGCTACGACGAGGCGATGGCGGCCGCGATCGCCGCCTACCGCGCCGGCAACGCGCCCAACATCCTGCAGGTGTTCGAAGTCGGCACCGCCACCATGATGTATTCGAAAGGCGCGATCAAGCCGGTGTCTGAAGTGATGAAGACGGCCGGCGAAAAATTCGATCCGTCCGCCTACATCCCGGCGGTGGCCGGTTACTACACCTCGCCCAAGGGCGACATGGTGTCGTTCCCGTTCAACAGTTCGACCACGGTGTTCTACTACAACAAGGACATGTTCGCGAAGGCCGGACTCGACCCGAACGCGGCGCCGAAGACCTGGTCCGACGTGATCGCCGCCGCCGCCAAGCTGAAGGCGGCCGGCGAGAAGTGCGCGTACACCACCGGCTGGCAGTCGTGGGTGCACCTGGAGAGCTTCTCGGCCTGGCACAACGTCGAGTTCGCGTCGAAGAACAACGGTTTCGGCGGCCTGGATGCACGCCTGAAGTTCAACAGCCCGCTGCACGTGCGCCACATCGGCAACCTGGCGAACTGGGCCAAGCAGGGCTATTTCACCTATCCGGGCCGCAAGACCGAGGGCGAAGCCAAGTTCTATTCCGGCGAATGCGGGATGCTGACCAGCTCGTCGGCCGCCTATGCCAACATCAAGAAGAACGCCAAGTTCGAGTTCAGGGTCTCGACGCTGCCGTACTACAGCGACGTACCGGGAGCGCCGCAGAACACGATCATTGGCGGCGCCTCGCTGTGGGCGATGAGCGGCAAGAAGACCGAAGAGTACAAGGCGGTCGCCAAGTTCTTCAAGTTCCTGTCGCAGCCGGAAGTGCAGGCCAAGTGGCACCAGGAAACCGGCTACCTGCCGATCACCAAAGCCGCCTACGAGCTGACCAAGAAGTCCGGCTTCTATGAAAAGAATCCGGGCACCGACGTTTCGGTGCAGCAGATGATCGTCAAGACCACCGACAAGTCGCGCGGCATCCGGCTCGGCAACTTCGTCCAGATCCGCACCGTGATCGACGAGGAACTGGAAAACGTCTGGGCCGGCAAGAAGAGCGCGCAGGAAGCGCTGGATGCCGCCGTCAAGCGCGGCGACGACCTGCTGGTCCGCTTCCAGAAGGCTCACAAGTAGCGTTGCCGATGGCGGCCCGGCAGCGCCGGGTCGTACAATCTGCATCCCGCCGGCGCCAGAGTCGTTTCGTACGGCCTGGCGCCGGATTTTTCCGTATTCGTCCGACACTTCATGGAAAAGCGCGCCCGTTTCAAATCCGCCTGGCTGCCGTATGCGCTGGTGGCGCCGCAGATCGCGGTGACGCTGGTGTTTTTCTTCTGGCCGGCGGTGCAGGCGCTGTACCAGTCGGTGTTGCTGCAGGATGCGTTCGGCGTGTCGTCGCAATTCGTCGGCCTGGAG
>JBAUJK010000273.1:0-4917 GCA_049683695.1 Burkholderiaceae bacterium | reverse complement strand
CCATTACGTCCGGCGTCGAATACCTGCAGCCGCCGCGGCCGGAATATCCGCTGCTGTCGCGCCGCAAGAATGAGGAAGGCAAAGTCATGCTGCGCGTGCTGATCAATCAGAAGGGCCGCGCCGAGCAGGTCGAGATCACGTCGTCGTCCGGCTACCCGCGGCTCGACGAGGCGGCGCGCCAGGCGGTCCTGCGCGCCGTGTTCAAGCCGCAGATCGAGGACGGCAAGCCGGTCATGGTGTACACCAACGTGCCGATCACCTTCCAGCTCGAGCGCTGACACCACGCCGCCCTGCCCGAACACACACCTCTAGCAAGGAGTCATCATGGAAGTAAGTCCGTACGGATTGCAAAGCCTGTGGACCCAGGGAGACCTGGTCACCAAGGGCGTGGCGCTGCTGCTGGTGGCGATGTCGATCGCCTCCTGGTATGTGATGCTGACCAAGGGATTGCAGGTGTGGCTGCTGCGGCGCGCCTCGCACGCCGCCGGCCACCAGTTCTGGGACACCACTCACCTCGACGAAGGCGTGGCCACGCTCGGCCGCGACAATCCGTTCTCCAACCTGGCACAGGCCGGCGTCAACGCGATGCGCCATCACGCCGCGCACAAGGGCCATCTGCACGACCAGCTGTCGGTCAGCGACTGGGTCACGCTGTCGCTACGGCAGGCAATCGATGAAACCGCCTCCAAGCTGCAGTCGGGGATGGCGGTGCTGGCCTCGGTCGGCTCGACCGCCCCCTTCGTCGGCCTGTTCGGCACCGTCTGGGGTATCTATCACGCGCTGGTGTCGATCGGCACCTCGGGCCAGGCCAGCATCGACCGCGTCGCCGGCCCGGTCGGCGAGGCGCTGATCATGACCGCGCTCGGGCTGGCGGTGGCGATCCCGGCGACCTTCGGCTACAACGCGCTGGTGCGCGGCAACAAGTCGATCCTGGCCAAGCTGAACAAGTTCGGCTTCGACCTGCATGCGCTGTTCGTCACCGGCGCCCGCGCCGATCTGCCGGGCCATGGCGACAAGCCGGCCAACGGCGCCAGGCTGACCGCGGTCGGGGGTGCATGATGGCGATGGGCACGCTGTCGGACGGCGACGACGACTTCAACCCGGAAATCAACACCACGCCGCTGGTCGACGTGATGCTGGTGCTGCTGATCATCTTCATCATCACCATTCCCGTGATGAACAACAAGATCCCGGTCGACCTGCCGCGCGCCACCAGCCAGCCGGATCAGATCAAGCCGGAAAACATCAACCTGTCGATCGACGCCGGCGGCACCGTGTACTGGAATGACAATGCGATCACGATGGCGGAGCTGGATGCCAACATCGCCGCCGCCGCACTGCGATCGCCGCAGCCGGAACTGCACCTGCGCGCCGAGCGCACCACCGAATATGAAAAAGTGGCGCAGGTGATGGCGGCGGCGCAGGCCGGCGGCCTCTCCAAGATCGGTTTCGTCACCGAGCCGACCAAGTGAATCGCTGCGCGAACCGCGACGACGGCGCCCTGACGGCGCCGTTTTTTATCGCCGGCGGCACCGGCGCCGCGGAACAACGATGCTTGTCGTACATCAAATCCGTGGCGTTGAAATTTGTTCAAGGTAACGACAGGCGCGCCGGCGCCTGCTTCAGGCAAGGAGAGACATGCAAGCGGTTCAAGTTTTCGGCATCATCGTGCGCGCCGCCGGGCTGGCGATGCTGGTCTATGCGCTATGGAACCTCGCCTTTGGCGTGGTGGCCGTGCTCGGCTGGCCACCGCGCCGTACCGGCCTGGAATATGGCTACTTCCTCACCGGCGGCATCTTCCTGGTGCTGGCGCTGTACTTCCTGCGCGGCGCGCCGCAACTGCTGCGGTTCTGCTATCCGAACGGCAGGCGCGACCGGCCCTAGCAGGCATACCGCCGGCCCGGCCCGATTTCCCCGCGTCCGTGGTGCAGCGGGACGGGCAAATCCGACCACTCCACTGCACGACTCGCCTCCAGCAGCCGATCGCGCCGGCTGCTGGAGTATGCTTGAATAAGGTCCACCACAAGCCCGGCCTGGGCTCTATCTATCGGGAGTATCTATCCCCGATGGCGGCTACATGCGCCGGTTGCCACCGTTGCGCTGCCACACATTGGAGTCTTTTCCTCTTGCATTATTAAATGAGAATTATTATCATCAAGGGCTCGCGGTGAATTGCACCGCGGCATGTCGTTGAGCCAGCAATTCCACGTCCCGTCGGATAGCCAGCCAGATCACGGCTTTCACCGAATCCGAACTGGAGACCTGAGAATGCAAGAGCTTCCCCAGCGCCACGCCGTGGCCGCCCCCCGTCTGAAATCCCCCGCTTCGAACACCATGCGCCGGCCGGCGCTGCTGCCGCTGGGCGCCATGGTGGCGGCGATCGCCTTCGGCGGCCAGGCGCAGGCGCAAACCGCGCCGGTCGCCGCCAGCGCCGATACGCTGCCCGCCATCGACGTCAAGGGCAAGGCCGACGAGCCGGCCTACCAGGCGCAGAAGTCCACGGTCGGCAAGGGTAACCAGGAGCTGCGCGACATCCCGCAATCGGTCACTGTGGTCACCAACCAGCTGATCCAGGACCAGAACGCCCACACGCTGAAGGAAGCGCTGCGCAACGTCTCCGGCCTCACCTTCAACGCCGGCGAGGGCGGCCGCATCGGCGACAACATCAACCTGCGCGGCTTTTCCGCCTACGGCGACATTTACCTGGACGGCATGCGCGACGTCGCCCAGTACAACCGCGACACCTTCAACATCGACCGCGTCGACGTGCTGCGCGGCTCTGCTTCGATGCTGTTCGGGCGCGGCTCGACCGGCGGCGTCATCAACCAGAGCAGCAAGCTGCCCTTCCTCGGGGAAAAGGGCGATCTCGACCTGACCTACGGCACCGACGACTACAAGCGCGCCACCGTCGACCTGAACCGCCGGGTCGGCGACAACGCCGCCTTCCGCGTCAACCTGATGAAGACCAACGGCGGCAGCTTCCGCGACGGCGCCTACACCAACAGCGTCGGCATCGCGCCATCGTTTTCCTGGGGCATCGATTCGGAAGACGAGTTCAACGTGTCGTACTACCACCTGAGCTACCGCGACGTGCCGAACCTCGGCCTGCCGTGGTACCAGAACCGGCCGCTCCACGACGCCCCGGGCGTCAACGTGCCGGTCACCCGCTCCTACGGCTTTGTCAACGACTGGCAGAACGACAGCGCCGATATCTTCACCGCCAGCTGGATACACCGCTTCGACAACGACAGCTCGGTGCGCACCGTGCTGCGCGCCGGCGCTTTCGATCGCGACCTGCGGGCGACCCAGCCGAGGCTGGCCGCCGGTCCGCTGACGGACGATACGCAGATCCTGCGCAATTTCCAGACCCGCGGCGGCAACGAAAAAGACCTCACCCTGCAATCGGACTTCCAGACCAGGCTGGAAACCGGCACCCTCAGGCACGAAGTCCTGGCCGGCGTCGAGGCGACCCGCGAAAAGGTCGACCGTTTCTGGTACCGGGCGTCGACCGGCGTTCCACCGACCACCGTGGCCAACCCGGGGCCGATGCCGTCGTTCCCGGCCGTGACCGAACACGACCCGGCGCGCAACCAGAACTTCAGCGCTACCAGCTTCGGCCTCTACGCGCAGGACATGATCGCGCTGACGCCGCACTGGAAAGTGCTGGCCGGCGCCCGCTTCGACAGCATGGATGCCGAATACCGTACCGCGACCGGCACCCTGAAGCGCAAGGACAACGTCTGGAGCTATCGCACCGGGCTCCTCTACCAGCCGACCGATACCCAGTCCTACTACGCGTCCTACGGCACCTCGTTCAACCCGTCGGCCGATACCTACTCGCTCGATCCGCTGGGCAGCAACACGCCGCCGGAAAAGAGCCGCAACATCGAGATCGGCGCCAAATGGGATTTGCTGGACGGCGACCTGATGCTGCGCACCGCCCTCTATCGCACCGAAAAAACCAATGAGCGCAACACCGACCTGGAATCCAGCCCGGACCAATACCTGCTGTCGGGCCGCCGCCATACCGACGGCATCGAATTCGAGGTGGCCGGCCGGTTGACTCCGGAATGGGAAGTGTTCGCCGGCCTGTCGCTGATGAACGCCAGGATCGACGAATCGAACAGCGGCAACCAGGGCCGGCGCCCCGGCAACACGCCGCGCTACACTGCCAACCTGTGGACCACCTACAAGCTGGCCGGCGGCTGGCGCGTTGGCGGCGGCTTCAACAGCGTCGGCGAGCGCACGCCGGTCGACAACTACATCAATACCGCGCCCCCCTACACCCGCTGGGACGCGCTGATCGAATACGAACAGCCGAAGTATTCGCTGAAGCTGAACATCTTCAACCTGTTCAACAAGCAATACGCGGATGCGCTGTATCGGGGCTTCTATGTGCCCGGCACCGATCGCGCCGCCCAGCTGACCCTGACTTACAAGTTCTAGCCAAGCGAGAAACCATGCTGCTGCACGTACCGGAAGTCCTGTCGGCGGAAGCGCTCCAGCGCTGCCGCCGGATCGTCGAAACCGCGGAATGGGTGGATGGCAAGATCACCGCCGGCACGCAGTCCGAACAGGTGAAGAACAACCGCCAGCTGCCCGAGGACTCGGAAGCGTCGAAGGCGGCGCGCGCGATCGTGCTGGAAGCCTTGAGCCAAAGCGCGCTGTTCATCACCGGCGCGCTGCCGAACAAGACTTTCCCGCCACTGTTCAACCGCTACGATGGCGACGCCAACACCTTCGGCAACCACATCGACAATGCGGTGCGCACCTCCAAGGCGACCGGGCTGTGGGTGCGCACCGACCTGTCGTGCACGCTGTTCCTGTCGGAGCCGGACGAATACGACGGCGGCGAACTGGTGATCGAGGACACCTTCGGCACGCAGTCGGTCAAGCTGGCCGCCGGCGACCTGATCC
>JBAUJK010000272.1:0-1934 GCA_049683695.1 Burkholderiaceae bacterium | reverse complement strand
TGCCGACCCACTGGCGCAGGTGTTCGATGTCGATGTCGCTCATGCCAATTCCTCGTTGTCGCTGGTTGCAAATTCGGCGCGCAGGCGCGCGCTGTGTTGTCCCAATGTCGGCGCCGGCTCGAAGCGGCCCTGGTCCCACGGCGCCCGCACCGGCGGCGCCACCATGTCCAGTTGGCGCCCGCCGACTGCCATCGGCCAGGTGCGCAGCGCCGGATGCTCGGCCATCCCGGCCACCGTGCGCACCTGGCCGTAGGCGGTGTTGGCGGCGTCCAGCCGTGCCAGCGCGTCGGCGGCATCGAGCCGGGCGAAGGCAGTACCGATCATTTCATCCAGCGCCTGCCGGTTGCGCACCCGTTCGTTGTTCGACGCGAAGCGCGGATCGCTGGCAGCCGCCGCGTCCTGCAGGAAAGTGTCGCAGAAGTTGCGCCATTCGCGCTCGTTCTGGATGCTGATCACGATGTCGTGGCCGTCGCGCGTCGCATAGGCGCCGTACGGCGCGATCGACGGGTGCTTCAAGCCCTGGCGGGTCGGCGCGCCGTTGCCGTAGACCTGGTGCAGGTACGGGATCGTCATCCAGTCGGCGGCGCCGTCGAACAGCGACACCGCGATGCCGGAGCCGCGCCCGGTACGCGCGCGCAGCGCCAGCGCCGACAGCACGCCGATCGCCGCATTCATGCCGGCGCCGATGTCGCAGATCGACACGCCGATGCGGCCGCAGGCTTCCGGCGCGCCGCTGATGCCGGCCAGCCCGCTTTCGCATTGCACCAGCAGGTCGTAGGCTTTCAGTGTGCTGGCCGGCCCTTCGCTGCCGTAGCCGCTGATGTCGCAGGTGATCAGGCGCGGATGGCGCTCGCGTAGCGCGGCGCTGTCGAAGCCGGCACGCGCCAGCGCGCCCGGCGCCAGGTTCTGCACGAAGACGTCGGCCTGCGCCAGGATCCGCTCCAGCAGCGCCGCGTCCTCGGGCTGCTTGAAGTCCAGCACCAGCGATTCCTTGCCGCGGTTGGTCCAGACGAAATACGACGCCTCGCCGTTGGCGGCCTTGTCGTAGCCGCGCGCGAAGTCGCCCTCGGCGCGCTCGACCTTGATCACGCGCGCGCCCATCTCGGCCAGCCGGCCGGTGCACAGCGGCGCCGCCAGCGCCTGCTCGATCGATACCACCAGCACGCCTTCCAGCGGCCGCGCCGCCGGCGAAAGCCCGGTTTCGGCCATTTCTTCCTCCTCGTTCAACGATCAAAACGGCCATTATCGCGAGCGCAGCAGCAGCTCCAAAGCGAGCTTTTGCAAAGCCACGCTTCGTCTTTTCCGAACGCTGGCGCCGGACTTTAGTAACATGGGCTTGCTTCGATGCATCGACGAGACCCAGCCATGTCCTACGACATCACCGATCTGAAAGTATTCCTGGCGGTGGCCGACGCCGGCAACCTGTCGCGCGGCGCCGAGCGCTGCCACCTGGCGCCGTCGTCGGTCAGCCTGCGCATCAAGGGCCTGGAAGCGGCGGTCGGCACGCCGCTGTTGACGCGCCAGGCGCGCGGCGTGGCGCCGACCGCGGCTGGCCGCGTGCTGGCCGACCATGCGCGCCGTTGCCTGGCGCAACTGGAACAGATGCATACCGACCTGTTGCCGTTTTCGCAAAAGCTGACGCGCCACCTGACCTTCTTCGCCAACAACAACGCGATCAGCTCCCATCTGCCGGACGATCTGGCGCGTTTCTTCGCGCACTACCCGGCGGTGCGCATCACGCTGGAGGAACATCCGAGCCACGAGATCGTCAGCGCGGTGGCGGCCGAGCGCGCCGACATCGGCGTGGTGGCAGTCGAACGCGAGCATCCGGAGCTGGAATTCCTGCCGTACCGCGAGGATGAACTGGTGCTGCTGCTGCCGCCCGGCAACCGGCTCGGCCGCAAGCGCGCGGCGCGCTTCGCCGACTGCATGGC
>JBAUJK010000271.1:0-7234 GCA_049683695.1 Burkholderiaceae bacterium | reverse complement strand
GGGCAGGCCGGTCGCCGCGTCGCCGAGCATGAGGCGCGCCTGCGGCAAAAACAGGCCGAGGAGGCCGCCAACGCCGACCTGCGCGCGCGCAAGGTCGAGGAATTCGAGGAAAAGAAACGCGCTTCGGAAGCGCGTCAGCGCGAGTTGGCCGCCACCCGCGCCGAAAAGGAAAAGCGCCGGGCCGAACGGGAAGGCGCGGCGCCCGCAACCCCGAAACCCTGACGCCGGCAGCGCTCTCCTCTGCGCCGGGCGGTTCGCGCTACACCGCGCGCCGCATCTTCTTGACCGTGTAAGCCTTTTCCTGCACCGGCGGCACCACCAGCTTGACGATGGCGAAGGTGCAATTGTCGGCGGGAGTGCCGGCGGCACGTTCGCGCGCCTTGCGGATCAGCATCTCGGCGCCGTCGCGCGGCGAATTCATCGCGATCGCCGCGCCCAGTTCGGCTTCGCTGAAATAGTGCCAGAGTCCGTCCGAGCACAGCAGGAAATGGTCGCCGGCGCGCAGGCCGCGGTGGCGGCCGATGGTGACGTAGGGTTCCTGAGTGCCGGAGCCGAGCGCATTGACCAGCAGGTTCGACAGCCGATGTTCCTTCGCCTGCGCGCGCGTCAGCCGGCCTTCGGCGACCAGCTGCTCGACGTAGGAATGGTCGATCGTATGCTCGGCGAAATTCGGGCCGTCGAAGCGGTACAGGCGCGAATCGCCGACATGGGCCCAGATCGCTTCCTTCTCCGGCGTCAGCACCAGCGCCACCATCGTGCTGTGCGGCTCCTTCTCGGCCGACAGGCCGGACAGCTTGATGATCGTATGGGTTTCGCGGGCGATGCTGCGCAGCATGTCCTCGACGTGGTCGGTCAGCGGCGAGAACGCCTCGAACAGCTGGCGCGCAGTGCCGATCACCTGGTCCGCCGCCAGCGCGCCGCCGCTCTTGCCGCCCATGCCGTCGGCCAGCACCGCCATCATGTAGCCGGGTGCCTTCGGCGCTGCCAACAGCGCGACCCGGTCCTGCTGCTCGGCGCGGTCGCCGATGTGCTGGCCGGTCCCGGCTTCTATCCTGTATTGGCTCATTCGTCTGGGTGGATTAAACTGCGCGGTGTATGGAAACGGGGCAACAGATTATTGCACGCAATCCGGTGCGAGAGAACGTTGCACAACTTTGCAGCAACACTGCAGGAACCGCGCAGGACACCATGGCCGCCTTGGAAGACATCCAGCGACGCATCATCGAACTCGAAGTCGAGCACCGCGACCTGGATAACGTGATCCAGCTGCTGGTGCAGGATGCCGCGCACGACGAACTGCAGCTGCGGCGCCTGAAGAAGCGCAAGCTGCAGCTGAAGGACCACATCACCCTGCTGAAGATGCAGCTGGTGCCCGATACGCCGGCCTGAACACCGCTTCCCCGTCCGGGCCGGCGCCGGCCGGTCACCGACCTCTTTCCGATTTTTCCGATTTTGACCGCAGACACTTCCGATGCCGCCGCAGCCGGCGCCCACGACGCCGAGATCGAGCTGCTGTTCGGCGCCGATGGCGCGCTCGGCGCGGCGGTCGGCAATTTCCGCCCGCGCCAGTCGCAGACCGAGATGGCGAAGGCGATCGCCGCCGCGATAGAAACCCGCACCACGCTGATCGCCGAAGCCGGCACCGGCACCGGCAAGACCTTCGCCTACCTGGTTCCGGCACTGCTGTGGGGCGGCAAGGTGATCGTCTCGACCGGTACCAAGAACCTGCAGGACCAGCTGTACCTGCGCGACATCCCGACCGTGCGCGCGGCCTTGCGCGCGCCGGTGTCGGTGGCGCTGCTGAAGGGGCGTTCCAACTACGTCTGTCATTTCCACCTCGAGCGCACGCTGCAGAACGGCCGCCTGACCGCGCGCGAGGATGTCGGCTACCTGCGCGAGATCGCGCGCTTCATCAAGACCACCGGCTCCGGCGACAAGGCCGAGCTGTCGAAGGTGCCGGAAAACGCGCCGGTCTGGAACCTGGTGACTTCGACCCGCGACACCTGCCTCGGCGCCGAGTGCCAGTACTACCAGGACTGCTTCGTGATGAAGGCACGGCGCGAGGCGCAGCAGGCCGACGTGGTGGTGGTCAACCATCACCTGTTCTTCGCCGACGTGGCGCTGAAGGACACCGGTGTCGCCGAGCTGCTGCCGAGCGCCAATACCGTGATCTTCGACGAGGCGCACCAGCTGCCGGAAACCGCCACGCTGTTCTTCGGCGACACCGTGTCGACCTCGCAGGTGCTGGAGCTGTGCCGCGACGTGCTGGCCGAAGGCCTGTCGCATGCGCGCGACGGCGCCGACTGGGCCAGGCTGGTAGCGCCGGTCGAGCGCGCCGCGCGCGACCTTCGGTTGGCCTTCCCGCAGGACACGCTGCGGCTGGCGGTGCACCAGATCGCGCCGTCCAGCGCCTTCTTCGGCGCGCTGGCGACGCTGCGCACGGAATTGAAGGCGCTGCTGCCGACGCTGGAAGCGCAGGCCGAGCGCGCCGAAACCATCGAGCAATGCCGCGCGCGCGCGATCGAACTGGCAGCGCGGCTGGACGGCTGGAACCAGCCGGCGGCCCCCGGCGCCGACGACGGCCCGCCGCGCGTGCAATGGGTGGAGGCGTTTTCGTCGTCGCTGCAGCTGCACCAGACGCCGCTGTCTATCGCGCCGATCTTTTCCAAGCAGCGCGAGGGCGCGCCGCGCGCCTGGATCTTCACGTCGGCGACGCTGGCGGTGAAAAGCAATTTCAGCCACTACACCGCGCAGATGGGCCTGGACGGCGAGCCGGCGCAGACCTGGCCCAGCCCGTTCGATTACCAGCAGCAGGGCTTGCTGTACGTGCCGAACGGCCTGCCGGCGCCGAATTCGCCCGACTACACCGATGCCGTCATCGACGCCGCGCTACCGGTAATCGAAGCGGCCGGCGGCCGCAGCTTCCTGCTGTGCACCACGATGCGCGCGGTGAACCGCGCCGCGCTGCGGCTGCGCGACGAATTCGACCGGCGCAAGTGGCCGTATCCGCTGCTGGTGCAGGGCGACGCCGGCCGCACCGAACTGCTGGAGCGCTTCCGCGCCGCCGGCAACGCGGTGCTGGTCGGCAGCCAGAGCTTCTGGGAAGGCGTCGACGTGCGCGGCGACGCGCTGTCGGCGGTGATCATCGACAAGCTGCCGTTCGCGCCGCCGGACGATCCGGTGCTGGCGGCGCGCATCGAGGCGATGGAAAAGAACGGCCTGAACGGCTTCGCCCATCACCAGCTGCCGGAAGCGATTATCAACCTGAAGCAGGGCGCCGGCCGCCTGATCCGCGACGAGCGCGACCGCGGCGTGCTGATGATCTGCGATCCGCGTCTGATCTCGAAGGGCTACGGCCGCCGTATCTGGCAAAGCCTGCCGCCGTTCAAGCGCACGCGCGAGCTGGACACGGTGCGCGTGTTCTTCGCCGCGCCCGGCGCCGAGAATGCAACGGAAGCGCCGGCGCCGGAGGAAGCCGACGCTGCCCGCTGACGGACCGCGCCGGAATCCTATACTCCCTTAGCGGCACTCCTGTGCCGGACGTGAGGCGGTGATTTTGGACTGATACTCCATGCTTTTGCACGAGTGACTGGCGAATGTCGCTGGCGTGACAATTGTTTGCATTTGGCGCGCCAATTCGGCCAGGCTTGATGCTATAACCGGAATCATGAATTCACGGCCGGCGCTTGCCGCCGGCTGCCGAGACAGGCCTGGCGCCGCCCGGGCCGGCGCCTTCGCGACAATGAGAAACTCGACCATGCGTGAATCCACTTCCTCCCTGGTGCCGGTGCGCGCCGGCGACGTCGTTCTGGGTAAGCCGCTGCCGCGGTCGGTGTACGACGTCCAGGGCAAGCTGCTGCTGCAGCGCGGCCACGTGATCTCCAGTACGAGCCAACTCGAGAGCGTGCTCGAATATGGCTACTATTCCGACGCCAGCTGGCAGATGGCGGCGCCGGCGCTGCGTCCGGAGCCGCCGGCCCGTGCGCAGAAACTGGTGCGCGCGGCGCCGCTGCGCGATGGCGGGCCGGCAGCTTCGCCGTCGACCGCACCGGAAACCGCAGTGCGCATGGAAGACGTGCGCTGGCACATCGGCGAGAACCTGTTCCTGCAGGTGGCGGACAATCCGAAGCTGCGCTATACCGTGCCGCTGATCGGCTACGTCCGGCAGCAGAGCATCCTGACCGGCGCGCCGACGGTCGACGGCAAGCTGGAATTCGTCCGCGAAGGGCAGTCGTTCGTGATCCGCGCCTTCGCCGGCAAGAAGGCGTATGCGTTTTCGGCGGCGGTCGTCAAGTCGGTGCTGACCCCGCATCCGTATCTGCATTTGTCATATCCGAAGCGGATCGGCTGCACCGTGGTGCGCCAGGATGCGCGCGCACCGGTGCAGGTCATCACCGCGCTGGATCTGGGCACGCCGCCGCGCACCCTTGCGGCGACGATGGTCGACCTGAGCATCGGCGGCTGCTCGCTGTCGGCGGCACAGGCGCTCGGTGCCGCCGGCGAGGAAGGTAGGATCAAGTTCAAGCTCTGCGCCGCCGGCCATGAAGAAGTGCTGAATCTGCCGGCGACGCTGCGTTCGGTGGCGCCGGACGCCGGCGGCGAATGCCGGCACGGCTTTTCGTTCGGACAACTGGCGCCGCGCGAGCGCCTGATTCTGTCCGCCTTCGTGCACCAGACGCTGGTCGAGCTGGACTAGCGTCCGCTGCACCGTCCGCGTCTAGCGCTGCGGGTGGATCACCACCTTGCCGGTCACCTTGCGCGCCGCCATGTCGTTCAGCGCCTGCGGCGTCTCGGCCAGCGCGTAGCGACCGGAAATATGCGGCCGGATCTTGCCTTCGGCCAGCCAGCCCATCATCTGCTGCATCGCCGCCAGGTTGGCCTTCGGCTCGCGCCGCGCGAATTCGCCCCAGAATACGCCGACCAGCGACGCGCCTTTCAGCAGCGCCAGGTTGAGCGGCAGCTTCGGGATTTCGCCGTTGGCGAAGCCGACCACCAGGTAGCGGCCGCGCCAGCCGATCGAGCGGAACGCCGGCTCGGCATAGACGCCGCCGACCGGGTCGTAGATCACGTCCGGACCCTTGCCGCCGGTGGCGGCCTTGATCGCTTCGCGCAGGTCTTCGCTGCTGTAGTTGATAGTGGCATCGGCGCCGTGCGCCTTGCACACTTCCAGCTTTTCATCGCTCGAGGCGGCGGCGATCACGCGCGCGCCGAGCGCCTTGCCGATCTCGATCGCCGCCAGCCCGACGCCGCCGGCCGCGCCCAGCACCAGCATGGTTTCGCCGGCCTTCAACTGCGCGCGGTCGACCACCGCGTGGTGCGAGGTGCCATAGGTCAGCGTGATCGCCGCGGCGGTGTCGAAGTCCATCCCCGGCGGCATCGGCATCACGGTGTTGGCGGGGGCTACCACCTGCTGCGCGAAGGCGCCGTTGCCGATGAAGGCGATCACGCGGTCGCCCGGCTTCACGTGGCTGACGCCATCGCCGACCGCGCGCACCACGCCGGCCAGTTCGCTGCCGGGCGTGAACGGCAGTTCCGGCTTGAACTGGTACTTGTTCTGGATGATCAGCACGTCCGGGAAATTGACGCCGGCTGCTTGCACGTCGATGCTGACCTGGCCGGCGCCCGGCACCGGGTCGGGCAATTCTTCCACCGTCAGGGTATCGGGCAATCCCCAGGCCTTGCAGATAATCGCTTTCATACTGTCTCCGTTAAGTACTGCATAAAAAAGAACGACCGTTTGATTTGGACGATTATGCCGCAAAACCTGCCACGCGCGGCGCGGAAGGCGAGGTTGCTTCGGGTAAAATCGAGGTATGAAAATCCTGATCAGCAACGACGACGGCTACCTGGCGCCGGGGCTGGCCGCGCTGGCCGATGCGCTGGCGCCGATCGCCGACATCGTGGTGGTGGCGCCGGACCGCAACTGCTCGGGCTGTTCCAATGCGCTGACGCTGGAGCGGCCGCTGTCGGTCTACCGTGCCGAAAACGGCTTCTACTTCATCAATGGCACGCCGTCCGACTGCGTGCACGTGGCACTGACCGGACTGTTGATCGACACCCCGGACCTGGTGGTGTCCGGCATCAATCAGGGCCAGAACAGGGGTGACGACACGCTGTATTCCGGTACCGTGGCGGCGGCCACCGAGGCCTTCCTGTTCGGAATTCCGGCGATCGCTTTCTCCCAGGTCGACAAGGGCTGGGCCGAGCTGGATGCGGCGGCCCGGGCCGCGCGCGACATCGTCCAGCGCCGCTTCGACAGCCTGCAAAAGCCGTATCTGCTGAACGTCAATATCCCGAACCTGCCGTATGACGCGCTGAAGCCCGCCAAGGTGACCCGGCTCGGCCGTCGCCATGCGTCGGGTGGCGTGATCAAGATGCAGGATCCGCGCGGCAAGGACGTGTTCTGGATCGGGCCGAGCGGCGGCGCGCGCGATGCCGCCGCCGGCACCGACTTCCACGCGGTGGCCGCCGGGCACGTGTCGGTCACCCCGCTGCAGATCGATTTGACCCATGGCGCGCAGATGGATGCGCTACGCGTCGACCTCGCATGAACCAGAAGCCGCGCAATTTTCCGCTGCCGCTGTCGTCGGTGGTCGATGCCAAGGCACAACGGGGACGCGGGCAGAGCGGCACCGCGACGCCGCAGACCGCCACCCGCAATGCCGCGCTGGATCTGGCACGCAGTGCCGCGCGTCAATCGGTAGCGCCGGCGCCCGCCGCGGTCGCGGCGCGGCCGGCGGTATCCGACGCGATCCGCAAGGCGATGGTGGCGCGCGTTGCCGGCCAGGGTGTGCGCGACGCAGCGGTGCTGGCGGCGTTGGAAGCGGTACCGCGCCATCTGTTCATCGAACCCGGGCTGGTCGGCCAGGCCTACGTCGACGCTTCGCTGCCGATCGGTTACCAGCAGACCATTTCCCAGCCGTACATCGTGGCGCGCATGATCGAAGTGCTGCGCGACAACCCGCATGGCGGCCGGCTCGACCGCGTGCTGGAAATCGGCACCGGCTGCGGCTACCAGGCCGCGGTGCTGGCGCGCGTGGCGCGCGAAGTGTATTCGATCGAACGCATCAAGCCACTGCACGAATTGGCGAAAAGCAACCTGCGGTCGATGCGCATCGCCAACCTTCGGCTGCATTACGGGGATGGTATGCTTGGCTTGCCGCAAGTCGCGCCGTTCGACGGTATCATTCTGGCTGCCGCCGGAATGGAAGTGCCGCCGGCGCTGCTGCAGCAG
>JBAUJK010000270.1:0-9031 GCA_049683695.1 Burkholderiaceae bacterium | reverse complement strand
GATAGGTATACAGCAGTAGCGCCACCAGCGAGGCCGGCGCGTAATTGAGCGCGGCGAAATAGCACCACGACATGCCGACGTAGCCGATGCCGCCCATCGCCGCCAGCAGCGCCAGCGTCTTCGGCGGCGGCCAGCGCAGGCGGCGCAGCCGCGCCACCGCCAGCAGGATCAGGCCGGCGGCGCCGAAGCGCAGCAGCAGCACGCCGCCGACGTCGGCGCCGCCGGCATAGGCGATGCGCGCGAAGATCGCCATCGCGCCAAAACCGGCCGCCGACAGCGCGATCAGCAATGCACCCTGCCAGCGCGCACGGCGCGCGGCCGCTCCCTCGTTGTTGTCCATGGTCCCCCCTGTTCCGGTCGGCGGCCATTGTAGCTTGGCGCGCCACCTATCGGCCCCCGGGACGGGGCCGCCCGCTACGGTAAAATGGCCGGTCAACCTAACACCCACAATCGACCGATCCGCCATGAGCAACGAAACCGCCGGCCGCCCGCCGGCCACCGACAAGAACAACGCCAAAAACGAGGCGCCGGCCGCCTCCAACTTCCTGCGCGCCATCATCGACGCCGACCTCGCCAGCGGCAAGCACGCCGGCCGCCGCGACCGCCAGCAGCATCCGCTGCCGACCGTGATCACCCGCTTCCCGCCGGAGCCGAACGGCTACCTGCACATCGGCCACGCGAAGTCGATCTGCCTGAACTTCGGGCTGGCGCGCGACTACGGCGGCCGCTGCCACCTGCGCTTCGACGACACCAACCCGGAAAAGGAAGAACAGGAATACGTCGACACCATCATCGACAGCGTGCGCTGGCTCGGCTTTTCCTGGCAGAACGACGGCCGCGAGCACCTGTATTACGCCAGCGACTATTTCGGCCAGCTGTACGCGATGGCCGAATACTTGATCTCCGCCGGCCACGCCTACGTCGACAGCCAGAGCGCCGCCGAAATGGCTGCCAACCGCGGCAGCTTCAATGAGCCGGGCAAAAACTCGCCCTACCGCGACCGCCCTGCGGCCGAATCGCTCGACCTGTTCCGCCGCATGAAGGCTGGTGAATTCGCCGACGGCACGCACGTGCTGCGCGCCAAGATCGACATGGCCTCGCCCAACATGAACATGCGCGACCCGGCCATCTACCGCATCCGCCACGCGCATCACCACCGCACCGGCGACGACTGGTGCGTGTACCCGATGTACGACTACGCGCACCCGATCGAGGATGCGATCGAATACATCACGCATTCGGTCTGCACGCTGGAATTCCAGGACCACCGGCCGTTCTACGACTGGGTGCTGGAGCGGCTGGCCGAGGGCGGTTTCTTCGAAAAGCCGCTGCCGTATCAATATGAATTTGCCCGCCTGAACCTGACCTACGTCGTTACCAGCAAGCGCAAGCTGCGCCAGCTGGTCGAGCAAGGCATCGTCGACGGCTGGGACGACCCGCGCATGCCGACCATCGTCGGCATCCGCCGGCGCGGCTATACGCCGGAAGCGATCCAGCTGTTCTGCGAACGGATCGGCGTCACCAAGTCGGACGGCTGGATCGATTACAGCGTGCTGGAAACCTGCCTGCGCGAAGACCTCGACCCGAAGGCGCCGCGCGCCGCCGCCGTGCTGCGGCCGCTGAAGCTGATCATCGACAACTTCCCGGAAAACCTGGCGGAGGAATGCAGCGCGCCGATCCACCCGCAGCACCCGGACCGCGGCCACCGCAGCTTCCCGATCACGCGCGAACTGTGGATCGAGCAGGACGACTTCATGGAAACGCCGGCCAAGGGCTATTTCCGCCTCTACCCGCCGACCGCCGATAAGCCGGGCAACCGCGTGCGCCTGCGCTATGGCTACGTGGTCGAATGCACCGGCTACGACAAGGACTCAACTGGCCGCGTCATCGCCGTGCACTGCAACTACCTGCCGGATAGCCGCTCCGGCACTGAGGGCGCCGCCACCTACAAGGTCAAGGGCAACATCCACTGGGTCAGCACCGCGCACGCGCTGGAAGCCGAAGTGCGCCTGTACGACCGCCTGTTCGCCGATCCGCAGCCGGATGCCGGCGGCAAGGACTTCATGCAGCTGCTGAATCCAAATGCAAAGGAAGTGGTAACCGCTTATCTGGAGCCGGGGATGAAGCACGCGCTCCCGGAGGACCGCTTCCAGTTCGAGCGGCATGGGTATTTTGTGGCGGATCGGGTCGATTCGAAGCCGGGCAAGCCGGTGTTTAATCGGGTGGTGACGTTGAAGGATAGTTGGGGGAAGTAAAGAATAACCAAATAAAAACCGCAATCTATGATAGAGAATTTATCTTTTGTCGATCCCTTCTTGATTTAGAGTCATTGCACCATTCCAATTGATGGTGTATTAAGGCCAAATCATCTGAGTCCGACCATACAAATTACGGCAAAAGAGATTGCGTTGGGTAATTAGTGCTTAGATAGGGAGTACAAAAACCTTCGGCAATTCCACCATTAGACGTTGTAAGGGTAACGTGTGTACGAGACCATGGGTAATATTTGTGCCCTGCTATAACATCAAATTCAATTTCCTTTTCACCGCGTTTTATAGCCCTCAGAGTAGGAGTACAGTACATTAGAAACTTATGCTTCCCAGGCAAAATCACTGCAGTCGTATAACCATCAGTTGATTTTCCATCAATTGCTTTTACTCCCGCAAACCAGTGTTTCTCAATAACGTTCGTCGATTTTGCGTTCATGTCATGAAGCCGAATGGTCACGACCTGCTTTTCTGGGACTTCCGGGCCGTCGTAAAGCTTTATAATTTTTGCTGGTCCTATAGGTAGGACACATCCTCCAGTCTGAATCGCTATGAAAGCTAATCCTGCCATCTGGATCAGGTTACGTGCTCGCATGAGAACTCTCGTAAAAAGATTCAAATAAAAAACAGAAACGAACCAAAAACTAACACTAATTGCAGCAACATGCTACACGAAGATATAGGAATGCTCAAAAAATTAATGGAATCGACCAACCGATTTCATCTCTGTCGATCCGAAAGCTATACTCGCCTATTTTCCACTTGATCTGATTGGTAAAGACCGACGTATGCACATAGTGGGGATGCTAGAAGAGCAGTACGATCGGTTGGCTCAGCAGAACTGAGGGAGAAAATTATGAGAACTTCGATAGCACTCGTATTGGCATTCACTTCATGCTCTAGTGCTGTAAGCGCACAAACAATTCCGCTTCATTGCAAAGATTTCATCGCCTTAACTGAAACCGCCGTTCAACAGCGCGATGCGAAATTCTCGAAGGCGCAATCGCTACAGTATCTCGGTGGCGACGAGTTCATGAGTAATCAAGACGAAAAAATCGTTCGCCAAATGATAGAGCGTGTATATAAAAAAACTGGTGAAAATCTTGCTTACCACGTTAATCAAACAAAGAAAGAGTGCTCTACCAAACTCACCAAGCCGCGATGAACCGGCGTGACGAGAGTACTCGCGTATTCAACTGAGATAGGGAAAACTATAAAACGCATCTTTTTGCTTGCTCTGCTCGTAGGAGCAACCAGAAAAATAGGGGCAAAGCTAAACTGTCTTTCCGACTCGGCCGACCAACTCTACCCTTCTAGCAAACCAGAGGCGATGCGCGCTCGATGATCTTGATCCGCTTTCGCCTTCCCATGCCAAGCTGATCCCTGCTGAAGGAAGATACAACCCCGCTAATTTCTACATGTCCATCCTTACTGACCCATAGCGCAAACTCATGACCGACACAACCCAACTCCCGCCGCTTCCCGACCGCCTATCCATCAATCCCCAAAGCCGCCACTACAACCCCGACCTGCTGAAGCACGAAGTCGGCATCCGGCTCAACGGCAAGGAACATGTGAACGTGGAGGAGTACTGCATCAGCGAAGGATGGATTGCCGTGGCTTCCGGCAAGGCCAAGGATCGCAAGGGCAACCCGCTGCTGCTCAAGCTGAAAGGTCAGGTCGAGGCCTTTTATCGGTGACCCGGATACGGGCCGCAAATGAAAACGCCACGCATTAGCGTGGCGTTTTGCTTCTGGCGCCGGTTCTCGCGGGCGCGCGTCAGAACTTGCCGATGAAGTCGGCCTTGCCGATCTCGACGCCGTTGTGGCGCAGGATGTCGTAAGCGGTCGTGACGTGGAACAGGAAATTGGGCAGGCCGAAATGGACCAGGTAGTTCTGCCCCGGGAGCCGCATTTCGTAGGGCGCGCCCTTGTAGACGACGACCTCCCGGTCTTCGCTGCCGTTCACCTGCTCCGGCTTGACGCTATCGAGAAAGGCTAGCGTTTTCGCGATGCGCGCACGGAGTTCCTCGAGGGTCTGCTCGGTGTCGGCAAACGACGGAATGTCGACACCCGCGAGCCGGGCGGCGATGCCCTTGGCATTGTCGCTGGCGATCTGCACCTGCTTGGTCAACGGCAGCATGTCAGGATACAGGCGCGCCTGCAGCAGCACGGCCGGATCGATGTTCTTTTCGCGCGCATGCGCTTCCGCCTTGCCCAGAATGGCGTCCAGGCTGCGCAATAGCTGTTTCAGCAACGGCACCGATGCCGCGTACATGGAAATGCTCATGATGGCTCCTCGTGAATAAGAGAAAGGAAGGATCAGCCGCGCTTTGAAAATAAAACCGGGCGGTCCTTTTTGGTTTCGACGGTCTTGGATTCAGTGGTGATGGCCATGCTCGCCATGCACGTGGCCATGCGCGATCTCTTCGGCGGTAGCGGCGCGCACGCTCAGCACTTCCGCTTTTACGTGCAAGGCTTTGCCGGCCAGCGGGTGATTGCCATCGAGCATGACCTGATCGCCCTTGATCTTGAGGACGGTGAAAACCTGCTCGTGCCCCGCATCGGTATAGCCTTGCAGGGTGCCACCCACCTTGACTCCCGGCGGAAAGTCCTTCTTGGAAATCGTGCGTGTCAGGCTTTCGTCGCGCAGGCCGAACGCGTCTTCCGGCGCCAGATTCATCGTGGTTTTGAAACCGGCTTCCTGTCCTTGCAGGGCGGCTTCCAGTTTCGGGAACACATTGTCATAACCGCCATGCAGATACGCGATGGGGGTCTTGCCGTTCTGGATGACTTTGCCGGTACTTTCGGCAACAGTCAGGCGCAGGGTTACCGCGGTGTCCTTGTCAATTTTCATGGGGCTGTTCTCGTATTAAAAGGGTTCGGGTTCAGGACAGGCAGCAATATAGATCAAATCAAGAAACACCGAGGCGTGGACGAACAGGCCAGGTCCCGCCTCATGCTCCCGCATCATCCTTGGGCGCCTTGAACAGGTCCTCGAGCGCCTGCGATTTCCCTTGAGGCTGTACCCGCCCCGGGCGGCCGGCATACTCTTCTTCGATGTTGTCGCGGTAGTAGCTCCAGGCCGCGCCTGACGTCGACAATTTGCGCCACACGTCCTCGCCGACGCCCGAGTAGTCGATGGCGCTGCCATCGTCGAACTCGACCCGCAGCACACGCTCACGCCGGTCGTAGCCGATCGCCCGGAGTTTGCCGGCATTGATCTTTTTCATTTCCATGATTGCCTCCATGCGGGTTGAGGGACAAGGACCAGAGCGCCAATACTCGTTTGGCCGGAATACGCACTCCCTGTTCGCGCTGAGAGCTTGCCAGAAGGTAGCGCTCCATTGCCGCAAAACCTGTTATCGTCCGGAATTAAAAGGATCAGAGTCGAATATTTTTTGACTCCCTTGGCGAATCAAGAGAAGGCCGCATTGGCATTTCAACGATGCTTATCCTTCCTCGATTTTCTACTCTGCCTTGATCCCTCTCAATCGCTTCACCGAACGTCGGTCTAGGGTCTACCAAAACCCTCTTTCCAGCATGACTCAAGGAGAGAAGAGCATGTCAACCACGAACGCTTCTTCCGGCACCAACGTCCATGAAATCGCCGAGGGCATCTACCGCATCAACACCGGCATCGACACGATCCCGGGCGGCTTTTCCTTCAATCAGTACCTGATCGTCGACGACCAGCCGCTACTGTTCCACACCGGGCCGCGCAAGCTGTTTCCGCTGGTACGCGAAGCGGTGGCAAGCGTGCTGCCGGCCGGCCGCCTGCGCTACATCGCGTTTTCGCATTTCGAGGCGGACGAATGCGGTGCGCTGAATGACTGGCTGGCGGTGGCGCCGCAGTCGGTGCCGCTGTGCGGCAGCATCGCGGCGATGGTGTCGGTCGACGACGTGGCCGACCGGCCGGCGCGGGCGCTGGCCGATGGCGAAGAAATCTCACTGGGAAAACACGCGGTGAAATGGCTCGATACGCCGCACCTGCCGCATGGCTGGGAAACTGGGTATCTGATGGATGGCACGACCGGAACCCTGTTCTGCGGCGATCTGTTCACCCAGAACGGCCTCGGGAAGAAGGCGCTGACGGAGGACGACATCCTGGAGCCGAGCGAGGCGTTCCGCCAATCGCTGGATTATTTTTCGCACTCGATCCACGCGCGGGATCTGCTGGAAAAACTCGCGGCCGAATCGCCCACCACCCTGGCGTGCATGCACGGCAGCGCCTGGCGCGGCGACGGCGCACTGCTGCTGCGCGCCCTGGGCGAGCGGCTGGCGCAACAATAGAGCGCCGGCAGCGGCCCTTTTCCATATTGCGCATCGGCAGCGCCGGTCACCCACCCCTCATCGGCAACACAATGTCGGCGGGGTGGGCGCTGCACACCGGCAACGCCGAGAATCGATAGCGGGCGAACTCCCTTCCGGCTGCGCAATGTCGGCGACAGGAAGTGACGCAGGTCGCACCGGCTCAAGCACGCCAAAATCCAGCCCAATGTCACAACGCGACATGTTCGGCTTATGTTGCGCGCGTTCCCACTTCTCCAGACCGTTTCGATCCCTTTTGAGTCGGGTCAATATTGCTTTCGCCCCCCTGTATTGGCGAAAGCACGCGCCCTATATTGAAATTTAATCAGCCGGGCCGCATGGCCTGAAACATCCGGCTGGTGGTGCGAACAATCAGGCGATCAGTGACGGAATTCGCCATCAAGGAAATATCCGTGAACCCATGATCTCCGCGGCCAGAACAGTCAAGACGATTGATGACCAAGATGCGGAAGGCTCGTGGATCGCAGGCAATCAGATGAAGGTCGACCACACGACATCGTGACGATATTCATTACGAATGCTTATGCGATTGAACGTTGCACCAATTGTGATTTCACTGCCCTGCAAATGGGCGTTTGGAGCTATGTGATGAAACTTCTGACGGCGGTGGCACTTGTGGCCATGGTAACAGGCTGCTCGATGTTGCCAACACGAGATACGAGTGGCAGTTCTGGCACCACTTCGAGCAGCAACACCTCTCAATCAAGTGTCAAGCAGGGTCCGTACTGGGCAGGTTGCTATTTTTATCCGGGGTGCAAGGATGTGCAGTAAATACAACGCGATCCAATCTGGCACTTGGCCGATTGGGCTAAAACGCTGCTCGGCTACTCGGCAATTCGATGTGGTGACTTTATCGAGCCACCACTTCCAGTGGCTAGTGGAACGCTAGGCCGGCCGCGCGTCTTCGTCATTCAGCAATGAAGGCGACGGAAGTCTTCCCTGGCATATCCACGCGGTGAATTGCCCGATTCCGGATCGGGACCCATTCACTATCTTGCCAGCCGGCCGATTACTGCGCCCTACTTCAAGCCGACTTGGCTTCCACACCCTGATCGGCCCAGCGGTCGAACTCGGCCATCACCACGGCGTAAGTCTTCTGGCTGATTTCTGGCAAGGCTCCACCCAGGATCTTGGTCGCTTCGGCGAAGCCCTTTTCGACGGCAGCGCGAATGCTCGCCAGCTTGGACGGATCGCCGCCGATCGCCGCCTGGGCAAAGGTCAGGATGCGCGCGGCCACTTGCTGCACGCCGTATTCGCCATCGTCGGCAATCGCGGCCTTGGCCTCGGCGATGGTTTCCGGGTCGGCGCTCAGGGTCTGCTCGCCGCTGATGACCTTTGCCATGCTCAAGCCCTGCTGTTCCAACAGCGGCAGCAGCAGGTCGAGGATTTCCCGTGTCTGGCGCTTCGACTCTTCCAGCATCGCGCTGACGTCGACTCCGGCGGCGGCGTTGCCGCGCGGGTCCGCGTAGGTGGCGTCAGGAGCGGCGTTGGCGCCCAGCGTGACCTTGTCGGTGGCGCCCGGACTGCCGGCCGCCGGCTGGCTTGCGCGGGCGGAATCGTCTCTTGCGGCGGGAATGAAGGGTGCCGGCGAGCGGGCGATGCTGGAAAGGGTGACGGCCATGAATTACCTCTCGGGAAAAGGGACAGAGCGCAGCATAGGGGCGTGGCGTCGCCGGGCAGATACGGATTTTCCGCAACGCTATCGGGGATAACGACAGCAGATCGAAAAACCTGAGCATCCGGAGGAAAAAGCTTGATATCCGGTCAAGTCTCTAGCGCTATCGGCATAAATGCATACAATCGTCCGTGGCCGGCCCGGATCAGCCCGCAACACCGACCTGCCCAATCCCGGACAAATACCAAAACCGCGCACTTTGACTTGAAGTGCGCACAAGGTCAGGACCGACGAATCCGGAGTCGCCTGATTTTTGGCCGGACTCTTTCCACCGATTCACTGGGAGTGCAATTCGATGAAAGAACCGCGCTATGCCTGGGTTGTCGTCTGGGCGGCATTCGTCAACCTGGCGGTGATCTTCGGCGTCGCCTATTCGTTCGCGGCGTTTTTTGAATCCTTCGCCACCGCCTTCAATGCACAGCGCGCCGACGTCTCGCTGATCTTCGGGCTGTCGGGGGTGATTTATTTCGTGCTCGGCGCCGGCGCCGGCATGCTGGCCGACCGCTACGGGCCGCGCGTGGTCTGCTGCGCCGGCATGATGTGTATCGCGGCGGCCCTGTTCGCCACCAGCTATGCGACCTCGATGGCGGTGGTCTACCTGTGCTACGGCGTCGGCGTCGGGGTCGGCATCGCGCTGGTCTACACGCCGGCGATCGCCTGCGTGCAGCCGTGGTTTTCGCAGCGGCGCGGGCTGGCGGCCGGCATCGCCAGCGCCGGCATCGGCGCCGGCACGGTGGCGGTGCCGCTGATCACCGCCG
>JBAUJK010000269.1:0-6640 GCA_049683695.1 Burkholderiaceae bacterium | reverse complement strand
CTCGGCAGCCGGATCGCCGAACTGCTGCGGCAGCAGGACGCTGCCGCGATCCTCGCCGCCTGCGCCGCCAGCGATTGACCACGATGCCGGTGCCGTCGCCGCTGCCGCCAGTGATCATCACGCGTCCGCGCGCGCAGGCGGCGGCGCTGGCGCGGCAGGTAGCGCAACTCGGGCGCCGCGCCGAAATCTTTCCGTTGCTGGAAATCCAGCCTTTGCCGGACCGGCAGCCGCTGCGGGCGGCGCTTGCCGCGCTGCAGGAGTACGCGCTGGTGGTGTTCGTCAGCCCGAACGCGATCGACGCCGCGCTGGGCGCGCTCGGTAGCTGGCCGCCGGGCCTGTCGATCGGCGTGGTCGGCGCGGGCAGCCGGCGCGCGCTGGAGCGGCATGGCATCACCGCGGCGAATGCGGTGATCGTGCAGCCGCGCGATTCCCGGCGCCAGGATTCGGAAGGCTTGCTGCAGGCGCTCGACCTGGCGGCGCTGCGCGGCCACAAGGCGCTGTTGGTGCGCGGCGAAAGCGGCCGCGAGCTGCTGTCGGACGCCTTGCGCGCAGCCGGCGTCGAAGTGACACAGGTGGCAGCCTATCGGCGCACGGCACCGGTCCTCGACCCGCCGCGCCAGCGGCAACTGCGGCAGCTGCTGGAGGCGGGCGGCGACTGGATCGTCACCAGTTCCGAAGCGCTGCACATCTTCCGGCAACTGGCAGTGCAGGTTGCCGGCGACCAGGGTGTGGCAAAAATGCAACAACAGCATCTGATCGTGCCGCACGCTCGGATCGCGGAAACCGCGTCCAGCCTCGGTTTCCGCGATGTGACCCTGACCGCCTCGGGCGACGAATCGCTGTTGGCCGCGTTACAATCTGGCGCATGACCGAAACGCAATCTTCCCCCGACGCAAACCCGCCTTCGAGCCCGCCGCCGGTCTCCACGGGAATCCCTGAACCGACACCTGCCGCACCCGCCGCACTGGCCGCGCCGGGCGCTGCCACGACGTCCGGCGCCGGCCGGTTCGGTCTGCTGTACCTGCTGCTGCTGATACTGCTGGCGGTCGGTGCCTGGCAGTGGTGGAGCCTGCGCACCCAGTTGCACGATCTGCGCGGCGAAGTCGCGCAGCGGCTGCACAGCGGCGACACGGTCAACAACGAAACCCGCACGCTGGTCCGGACGGTGCAGGAAAGCGAGAAGGAATTGCGCGCCAAGGTCAGCGTACTGGAGAACAAGCAGATCGAAGCCCAGAGCCAGCAGCTGGCGCTGGAACAGCTGTACCAGGACCTGTCGAAGAATCGTGACGACTGGACGCTGGCCGAGATCGAGCAGGTGTTGTCGACTGCCAGCCAGCAATTGCAGCTGGCCGGCAACGTGCAGGGTGCGTTGATCGCGCTGCAGAATGCCGACCGCAATCTGTCGCGCTC
Organism: Burkholderiaceae bacterium; assembly: GCA_049683695.1. Classification (GTDB taxonomy): domain Bacteria; phylum Pseudomonadota; class Gammaproteobacteria; order Burkholderiales; family Burkholderiaceae_D; genus DATJCV01. Next base: position 5,230 of record JBAUJK010000269.1, on the reverse strand, counting down.
CGACAAGCCGCAATTCATCACGATCCGGCGCGCCATTGCCAAGGACCTCGAGATGCTGAAGGGGCTGCCGAGCCTGGACACGACCGGCATCGCGCTGCGCTTGGACAGCGTGATCGGCCAGATCGATTCGCTGCCGCTTCTGGCCGACGAAAAGCCGGTGGTGCCGCCGTCGCCGCCGAAGCGGGCTTTGACGTTCAAGAAGCAGAATCAGGAAGCGGCAGCACCGGCGGCACCCACCTCCAGCGGCGACCGGCTGGCCGACTGGCTCGCCCTGCTGGACGCCAAGTGGCAGAGTTTTTCCAGCGAAATGTGGGATGAACTGAAGCAGCTGGTCCGGGTGCGCGAAGTCGATCACCCGGATGCGCTGCTGCTGTCGCCGAGCCAGGCCTACTACGCGCGCGAAAACCTGAAGCTGCGGCTCCTGAATGCGCGACTGGCGCTGCTGTCGCGCAACGAGCCGGCCTTCCGCAGCGACATGGTGGCGGCGCAGGACACGATCTCGCGCTACTTCGACACCCGTGCCAAGCAGACCCAGACCGCGCAGGCGCTGCTGCGGCAGGTGCAGAACAGCAACCTGACGATCCAGATGCCGACGCTGGCGGAAAGCCTGAACGCGGTGCGCAACTACAAGGCGAAGCCGTAACATGCGCCTGTTCCTGTCGCTCCTCCTTCTCTTTGCCAGCGCGATCGGACTGGCGCTGGCAGCCCGCTACAACGTCGGCAACGTGGTGCTGTTCTATCCGCCGTACCGGGTCGACGTGTCGCTCAATTTCTTCCTGCTGGCGACGGCGCTGCTGTTCATCCTGCTGTACGTCGCGCTGCGCACGCTGCGCCACGTGCAGCGGTTGCCGGGCAGGGTGATCGCCTACCGCCGCGGCAAGCGCGAGCGCGAAGGCGAGAAATCGCTGCGCGACGCCCTCAAGGCGCTGTTCGAAGGCCGCTTCGGCCACGCCGAAAAGGCGGCCACGCGCGCCGCCGTGTCGCCCGCCAATGCCGGGCTGGCATCGCTGATCGCGGCCCGCGCCGCGCATCGGATGCAGCAGCCGGAGCGGCGCGACACCTGGCTGGCCACGGTTAGCGACGACAGCCCGCTGAAGATGGCACGCACGATGACGCGGCTGGAGCTGCTGGTCGACGCGCACCAGCCGCAGGCCGCCCTGGAAGCGTTCGAGGAATTGAGCGCCGGCGGCACGCGCCACATCCAGGCGCTGCGGCTGGCGCTGAAGGCGAACCAGCAGAGCGGCAACTGGGCCGAGGTGCTGCGGCTGGTGCGCATGCTGGACAAGCACGATGCGCTGCATCCGGCGCTGTCGAACCGCCTGCGCGAGCTGGCCTACGATGCGCTGCTGTCCGATGCGACGCTCGATGACGAGGCGCTGCGGAGGCTGTGGGCCGGGATCCCGAACGCCGACCGGGTGAAGCCGTCGATCGCCGTCTGCGCCGCGCTCGCCTTCAACCGCCGTGGCCTGCACGACGAAGCCTGCACGCTGGTCGAGAAGGCGCTGGCGGCGCAGTGGGACGAGCGGCTGGTGCGCGCCTATCGTGCCTGCGTGGCGCCGGCTGCGTCGCCGGCGCTGCTGGCGCAGATCGAGCGCTGCGAGCAATGGCTGACGCAGCGGCCGAACGATGCCGAACTCGAACTGACGCTCGGCTTCCTGTGCCTGCGCCAGAGGCTGTGGGGCAAGGCGCAGCGCCATCTGGAGCAGGCGCTGTCGGCGGCCACCGAAACCGACACCCGGCGCGAAGCGCATCTGCGGCTGGGCCAGCTGCATGAGGCGCTGGCGCAGGCCGACGAGGCTGCCAGCCACTACCGGCAGTCGGCGCTGGCGGCTTCCGCATAAGGTCGCGGCGCGCCCGCGCCGTGGCTGCAATCTCCCCCGTTTTCTCTCTCTCCGAGGCCGTCGCGCGGTGCCGCGGTGTCGTGCGGCGCCTTAGCGTCCACGCGGCTTGACGCTGTTTCGGCTTTGCCTGAAACTGCTGCGGTAGCCGATGTCCGACCACGATAAAATCGACAGGAGATCCTTCATGACATTCCGTCTCGCCGCTACCCTCGCTCTTTCCCTGATCGCCGCCGGCACGCTGGCGCCGCCGGCGCTGGCGCAAACCAATATGCGCATCAGCATCTCGGTTGCGCAGAATTCGCACCAGGGCGTGGCTATCGACACCTTCGCCCGCGAAGTCGAAAAACGCACCAACGGCCGCTACAAGATCCAGACCTTCTATTCCGGCTCGCTCGGCGCCGAACGCGAATCGATCGAAGCGGTGCAGCTCGGCACCCAGGAACTAACCTTCACGTCGACCGGCCCGGTGCCGAACTTCGTGCCGGAAGTGAAGATCCTCGACGTGCCGTTCCTGTTCCGCGATTACGCCCATGCGCGCAAGGTGCTGGACGGCCCGATCGGCCAGGAGCTGCTCGCCAAGTTCGACGCCAAGGGCATCAAGGCGCTGGCCTGGGCCGAAAACGGCTTCCGCCACATGACCAACAGCAAGCATGCGGTCAGGACGCCGGACGACCTGAAGGGCCTGAAGATGCGCACGATGGAAAACCCGGTGCACGTGCAGGCCTACAAGGGATTCGGCATCATCACCACGCCGATGGCGTTCACCGAAGTCTTCACCGGCCTGCAGCAGGGCACGGTGGACGGCCAGGAAAACCCGCTGTCGGTGATCACCGCCGCCAAGTTCGACCAGGTGCAGAAATACCTGACCCTGACCGGGCACGTCTATTCGCCATGCGTGTTCCTGATGAACAAGGCCGCCTTCGACAAGCTGCCGGCGGCCGACAAGAAAGCCTTCCTGGAGGCGGCCGCCGAAGGCGTGAAGGCCAATCGGGCGCGCGTCGACGCCGATGAAAAGACCGCGGTGGCCGACCTGCGCGCCAAGGGCATGGACGTGATCGACACGGTCGACAAGGGCAAATTCCAGGCGGTGCTGGCACCGGTCTATGCGGACTTCGAAAAGCAGTTCGGCAAGGCCAACCTCGACAAGATCCGCAACGCCAACTAGCGCGTTCCCGAAAAATGCCCCGGCTCCCCGGGGCATTTTGCACCGGTGCCGCCGCAAGCCGGCGGCCTGTCCCATGTCTGCTGCGAGTTTTCATGAAGACAGCCTTTCTCGCCTTCGAACACCGCCTGACCTCCGTGTCGATGTGGCTGGCCTGCGCGATGCTGGCGGTCGCGGCCGGCCTCGGCATGTTCCAGATCATCACCCGCTTCATCCTCGAGGAGCCGGCCGAATGGACCGAGGTGCTGATCCGCTTCTCGCTGATCTGGATGGTCTTTCTCGGCATTCCGATGGCATTCCGGCAGGGCGCGATGATTTCGGTCGACCTGATGCACCGGCTGTCGCCGCCGGCTTTCCGGCGCGTGCTGGAGGCGCTGATCGCGCTGGTCACGCTGGCGCTGCTGGCGGTCATCACCTGGTACGGCTGGGACTATGCGCAGCGCGGCCGGGTGCAGACGATGATGGGGCTGGAGTCGTATTCGATGCTGTGGGCCTATCTGGCGCTGCCGGTCGGCGCCGTCTGCGCGGCGGTCGGCGTGATCGGCAATTTCCTCGATCCGCTGCGCCAGGAACTCGAAACCGCGCAATAGAGCGCCCATCTGTAGCGAAAGGCATCCCATGTCCCTGACGATGCTGGTCACGATGATCGTGTGCTTCGCCTTCTCGGTATCGATCGCGGTTTCGATCGGCCTGGCCAGCGTGGTCGGCATTTCGATCGCGCAGGCCAACCTGCTGATCGCCGTCAAGGAAATCTTTTCGTCGATCAACAAGTTTCCGCTGGCGGCGATCCCGTTCTTCATCCTGGCCGGCAACCTGATGGAAAGCGGCGGCATTTCGCGGCGGCTGGTGGAATTCGCCAAATCGCTGGTCGGTGGCGTGCAGGGTGGGCTGGCCGCTACCTGTGTGCTGACCTGCATGATCTTTGCCGCGGTGTCCGGTTCGTCGGTGGCGACCACCTTCGCGATCGGCGCGATCCTGATCCCGGCGCTGGTCAAGCACGGCTATCCGCGCAACTACGCCGCCGCCCTGCAGGCGACCTCGGCCGAGCTGGGCGTCATCATCCCGCCGTCGATCCCGATGATCCTGTATGGCGTGTCGGCCGAAGTGTCGATCGGCGAACTGTTCATCGCCGGCATCGGCCCAGGCATCCTGATCGGCGGCGCGCTGATGGTGTTCGCCATCGTCTACGCGCGCTTCAGGGGTTACGGCAAGAACGACCATGAAGGCCGGATGCCGGTCTGGGCCGCGACCCGGCAGGCGTGGCTGGCGCTGTTGATGCCGGTGGTGGTCTTGGGCGGGATCTACGGCGGCATCTTCACGCCGACCGAGGCGTCGGCAGTGTCGGTGTTCTACGCGCTGGTGGTCGGCGTCTTCTGCTACCGCGAAATCAAGCTGGTCCAGCTCGGCCTGGCGCTGCGCAAGTCGGTGCTGTCGTCGGCGGTGATCATGTTCATCATCGCCAACGCCGGCCTGTTCAGCTACATGATCACGCGCGCCGGCGTGCCCGACATGATTGGCGCCTACCTGGCGGAAACGCTGCAGAAGCCCGGCTATTTCCTGCTCGGCGTCAACGCGGCGCTGTTCGTGATCGGCATGTTCATCGAAACCTCGGCCTCGATCATCGTGCTGGCGCCGATCCTGGCGCCGGTGGCGATGAAGTTCGGCATCGATCCGGTGCATTTCGGCCTGATCATGGTGGTCAACCTGGCGCTCGGCATGATTACGCCGCCGTTCGGCGTCAACCTGTTCGCCGCCTGCACCGTCGCCCGGATTTCGCTCGACCGCATCGTTTCGCGGCTGCTGCCGTTCGTGCTGGTGGTGATCTGCTGCCTGATGATCATCACCTACGTGCCGTCGCTGTCGCTGTTCCTGCGCGATCTGGTGTACCACCGCTAGCGCGGATTCGGCCGGATCGGAGGCAAGGGCGCGGCGCCATCGCGCTGTCGTCGCGCAGGGGGCTTGCGCCGCCGGATTCCCGATCGGAGCGCAGCCGCCCGGATCTCGACGATCCTTCGAGGTAATCCAAAAACGGGAGTATGCGTCTTCAGTGAACGCTTGGCGCCCGACCTAGGATGGCTATGCGGGGAGTATATGACGTGCTGCGCCCGCCGCTTCCCGGCCGCCTTCCCATTATCTTCCGGTTACCTGCGCGCCGCCTCTGCGGCGATGCGCTGCGCGCGCAGGATCACCGGCCGGTCGATCATCTTGCCGTCGAGCGCGACGGCGG
>JBAUJK010000268.1:0-7562 GCA_049683695.1 Burkholderiaceae bacterium | reverse complement strand
GCAGGCCGCCGCCGGCCTGTTCGGCGGCCGCGCCGCGACCGTGGTGGCCAGCAATTACCAGTTGAAGGGCGTGGTGGCGGCCGCCGACGGCAGCGACAGCGTCGCCATCCTGTCGGCCAACGGCAAGCCGGCGCAGTCGGTGCGCCAGGGCGCCGAGATCGCGCCCGGCGCGGTGGTCAAGGAAGTGCACCGCGGCTACGTGGTGGTCAGCGAGGGTGGTGTGCCGAAGCGGGTCGAATTGCCGGAAACGGCGCCGAAATCGGCAGCGCTGACCAACCCGGTGGCGCCGGCGCGTCCGAATCCGCCCGGCCAGCCTACCCAGCCGCTGGTGCCGACCCAGTCCGGCATCAGCTACGGAGCGGCGACGCCGATCCAGCAGATACCGGCGCAGCCGCCAGCACAACCGCCGGCGGCACCGGCGCGCTGACGCCGCCGGCGCGCCACTCAATCGCCGCCGCCTCCAAGCAGTTTCTTCAGTGCCCGCTGCTGCTGCTGGCGCCGGCCGGAAGCCGACTTGCGGTGCGGGCCGGCGGCACGCAGATGCGCGGCCGCCACCAGCGGATTGCGCGGCTTGCTCTGGCGCGGCGACAGTTCCAGTCGGAAGATCGCCTTTTGCCGGGTGCGCAGGTTCTTGTTGGCCATGATCGAAGCGGCGCCGGAAGGCGCCGTTTTTTTTCTACAACACGTAGCGCGACAGGTCTTCGTCGACCGCCAGCGTGCCGAGCCGCTGATCGACGTAGGCGGCGTCGATGGTCAGCGTCGCATCGCCCGGGTTGGCTGCCGAAAAAGAGATCTCCTCCAGCAGCTTTTCCATCACCGTATACAGCCGGCGGGCGCCGATGTTCTCGGTCTTTTCGTTGACCGAGAAGGCGATTTCGGCCAGCCGCGAGATGCCGTCCGGCGCGAATTCGATGTTCACGCCCTCGGTCGCCAACAGCGCCTGGTACTGGCGCGTCAGGCAGGCGTCGGTGCCGGTCAGGATGCGCTGGAAGTCGGCGATCGACAGCGAGTCCAACTCGACCCGGATCGGCAGCCGGCCCTGCAGCTCGGGGATCAGGTCGGACGGCTTGGCCAGCTGGAAGGCGCCGGAGGCGATGAACAGGATGTGGTCGGTCTTGACCATGCCGTACTTGGTGTTGACGGTGGTGCCTTCCACCAGCGGCAGCAGGTCGCGCTGCACGCCGGCGCGCGAGACGTCGGCGCCGCCGACCTGCGAGCGGGTCGCGATCTTGTCGATTTCGTCGAGGAACACGATGCCGTTCTGCTCGACGTTGGCGATCGCCTTCTGCTTCAGTTCGTCCTGGTTGACCAGCTTGCCGGCTTCCTCCTCGACCAGCAGCTTCATCGCGTCGCGGATCTTCAGCTTGCGCGCCTTCTTGCGGCCGCCGCCGATGCCGGAAAACATCGACTTGATCTGCTCGGTCATTTCCTCCATGCCGGGCGGCGCCATGATTTCCATCTGCGGCGCGGTCTCGGCCAGCTCGATCTCGATCTCGCGCTCGTCCAGCGCGCCTTCGCGCAGCCGCTTGCGCATCGTCTGCCGCGTGCTGTTGCCCTCATCCGGGGCGGCCTGCGCCTGGTTGAAGCCGAAGTCGCGCGGCGGCGGCACCAGGATGTCGATCACGCGGTCTTCCGCCGCATCCTCGGCGCGCGCGCGTACCTTGCGCATTTCCGATTCGCGGGTCTGCTTGATGCCGATTTCGGCGAGGTCGCGAATGATGGTGTCGACGTCGCGTCCGACGTAGCCGACCTCGGTGAACTTGGTCGCCTCGATCTTGATGAACGGCGCGTCGGCCAGCTTGGCCAGGCGGCGCGCGATCTCGGTCTTGCCGACGCCGGTCGGGCCGATCATCAGGATGTTCTTCGGCGTGATTTCATGCCGTAGCGGTTCGGCCACCTGCTGCCGGCGCCAGCGGTTGCGCAGCGCGATGGCGACCGCGCGCTTGGCGGCGGCCTGGCCGACCACGTGCTTGTCGAGTTCGGAGACGATCTCTGGGGGAGTCATGTTCATGATGGGATTGCCTGTAGGGAGTTCGATGCGCGATGCCGGGCTCAGTCCAGCGTTTCGATGATGTGTGACTGGTTGGTATAGATGCACAGTTCGCCGGCGATCACCAGCGCCTTCTTGACGATCTCGGCCGGCGCCAGCTCGGTGTTTTCCTGCAGCGCCTTGGCGGCCGACTGCGCGAAGGTGCCGCCGGACCCGATCGCGCCGACGCCGTCGGTCGGCTCCAGCACGTCGCCGTTGCCGGTGATGATCAGCGTGGTTTCGCTGTCGGCCACCAGCAGCATCGCTTCCAGCCGGCGCAGCATGCGGTCGGTGCGCCACTCCTTGGCCAGTTCGACCGACGCGCGCATCAGGTTGCCCTGATGTTTTTCCAGCTTGGCCTCGAACAGGTCGAGCAGTGTGAAGGCATCGGCGGTGCCGCCGGCGAAGCCGACCAGCACGCGGCCGTTGAACAGTTTGCGCACCTTGCGCGCGCTGCCTTTCATGACGACGTTGCCGAGCGTCACCTGGCCGTCGCCGCCGAGCGCGACCTCTTTGCCGCGCCGCACCGACAGGATGGTGGTGCCGTGAAATTGTTCCATGTTTGCCCCTGAAGATGAAAAAGCCGGCCGCGCGGGCCGATGATCTTCAGAAATGATGGGGCCGACGGCGCCGATTGCAAGATGCCGGCGCCGGGTCGGCGCGCACGCTCAGTGCTTGCGCGGCAGGATGCGGGCGACGTGCTGCAGGCCGAGCGCATGCAGCATCACCGCCACCAGGTGGTTGACGTTGTGCAGTTCGACCTGTCGACTGGCAAGCGGCGCCAGGCTGTTCAGGATCTGCCCAGCGGCGCTGAAATCGACCCGCGCCAGCTGCGAGCAGTCGAACACGACCGGGTCGTGGCTACCGGCGGCATGCGCGGCCAGCGCTTCGGTCAGTGCCTTGGTGTCGCCCTCGATGACGTGCGGCATCAGGAAGGCGTCGCCGGCTTCCGACTCCGGCGCAGCGTTGTCGTCGCTGGCCGTGGTCACCCGCGTCTGCGGCGCGACGAAGGCGGGCGGCGATACCTCGAAGGTGATGCAGTAGTCGATGCTGCGTTCCTCGAATTCCTGCTCGCGGTTCAACAGGCGCAGGATTTCCAGCAGCAGCAGCCATGGCGCCTCGGTTTCGTCGCGGCGGCCGACCTCGAGAATGGCTTGGATCCGGCCCGCCAGCTCCGGCGCGCCGACCAGGATCAGTTCCAGCCCCGACTTCTGCAGCTTCTTCAGGACTCGCAACAGCAGGCCGCAGCCGACCGGATCGACGCCGGTCACCCGCGTGAATTCGAGGCGCAGCGCCGGATGGCTTTCGGCCAGCTTTTGCGCGCGCGCCAGCTGCTTGGTGATCTGGGCGTCCAGCATGCCGGAAAAGGTGACGCTGGGCGTGGCCGCCGGCCGCGTGGCGGCCGGCTTGGCCGGCTCCAGCGCCGGCACTTCGATCCAGGCCGGCGGCGAGGTTTCGAACTTCGCGGCGTAGGCGATCGACAGCGCGTCGAACCGCTCGCGGTCGGCGGTCAGCCGGTACAGGTCGAACAGCATGAACCAGGCCAGCGGCGCCGCTGCACCGAGCGCCTCGTCCTGCAGCGCATCGCGCAAGATCTGGCCGGCCACCGCGGTCTGGCCGTTGGCGAACAGGATCGCTGCTTCTTCCAGCACCGGCGCATTCGGCAGATCCTTCGTTGCATCCGGTGGCGGTGCCAAGGGCGTGTCCAGGGCAGCTGTCGGCGCCGCATCCACCGGCGCTTCTTCGAGCGGAAATTCGAGCAGCGGCAGCGTCGCCTCGTCACTGGCCGCGGGCTTCGCTGCAGCCGGTGCCGGTGTAGGTGCCGGCGTCGAAGGAGACGGCGCAGGCGCGGGTGAAACGGTATTCGGAGGGCGGGTGTTGCCGGTCAGGGTGGCAGGCGCGGTGTTGACGAATTCGAAGGTCATTTCGGATTCGATCGCATCGATCTTCAGCGCGGTGGCGCGGCCGATGTCGCGCTGCAGCGTGGTCGCGTTCGACAGGTGATCGAGCGTGTTGCCGGAATTTTCGCGATCGGCGCCGCCGCGCTTGCCGCCCGAAGACTTGCGTGCTTCGGCGGGGTTCGGCTGCCGGTCTTTCTTGGTAAAACGCGAAAAAATCCCCACGGTGCTCCTGAACGTACTAAGTAGTCCGACGCTGCACGCGCAACGCCGGAGCGGATGCGGCCTTGGCCGATTCGGCCAGGCCGGATCAGCTCCAGACAGTTCTTAACGGTAACACAAACCGTCGCCGCGCCGCCACCCTTGCCCGCATTGCCTGCGGCCGGTGTCTTCGTGGACCGCGGCAACCGGCATGGTGCCTGCGGGCGGCTTGCGGACGGGTGCGCTCAGTCGCCGTACAGTTTCTGCTTCAGCTCGCGCCGCTGCTGCGCTTCCAGCGACAGCGTCGCCGTCGGCCGCGCCAGCAGGCGGGCGATGCCGATCGGTTCGCCGGTTTCCTCGCACCAGCCATAGTCGCCGCTTTCGATGCTGGCCAGCGATTGCTGGACTTTCTTCAGCAGCTTGCGTTCGCGGTCGCGCGTGCGCAGTTCCAGCGCATGCTCTTCCTCGATGGTGGCACGGTCGGCGGGGTCGGGAACCACCACGGTTTCGCGCAGATGTTCGGTCGTTTCGCCGGCGTTCTTCAGCAGGTCGCGCTCGAGCTGCTGCAGGCGCGCCTTGAAAAAGCTGAGCTGCGCGGCGTTCATGTAATCCTTGTCGCTCATCTTCAGGATTTGCGCTTCGGTCAGCACGGTCTCTTCGGTCGGGACGGTGGAGGTCGGTTTGGATGTCTTGGTAGCCACTTCGCTTGCTCTCGATACAACGATTCGGTCAATGGTATCCGCGATGCCGGCGGCTGCCTTCTGGCTGCGCGCGCCTGCACGGGTCGCTTGGGATGCCGCTTGCGCGGCGGGTTTTTTCGGTGCCGCCACTGGGGCGGGGCGGGTGTTCTTGCCAGCCGGCTTGGCGGCCGGCGCGGCCTTCGCCGCCTTTACGGCTTTGGCCGCAGCGCTGGCAGCGGGTTTCGCGGGCGGTTTGACGATCGGCAAAGCTGCTTCATTCGCCTTGCCGGCGGCGTTCTTGCGCGGTTTGGCGGCTGCCGGCGGCGTCTTCTTGCCGTCGGCCGGATGCAAGGCCTGGACCAGCGTCTTGACCAGCTTGCCGGCCGCCTTGGTGAGCCGCGATCCGCCGCTCTTGGCGGCGGTGACGGCTTTCTTCGAAGAGGCGATTTTGGCAACTGCCTTGCTTGCAGCTTGCGCCTTGGTGGCCGCGTTTTTCTTGGTAGGTTTTGTAACGGCTACGTTCATGGTTTCCTCGTCTCAAGAACCGGTCCGGTACCTTGCGGCGGACCGCGCATGACGTTCGATCGTCTCTTGTATCGTGCTGTTTCAGCCCTCCGGCCTGTTGTTTGCCTCAATTGAAACCACGGTAGTTTATACCAAACACTGCTGCAGTCCCTGCATAAAAATCTCGCGCGGCAGGTTCTTGCCAATGAACACCATCTTGCTGCCGCGCAGCTCGTGTTCGCCCCATTTGGCGCCGATGTCGCTGCCCATCATCTGGTGCACGCCCTGGAACACCACCTTGCGGTCGGCACCGGCCATCAGCAGCACGCCCTTGTAGCGCAGCATGCGCGGTCCGTACACGTCGATCAGGCCGCCGAGGAAGTCGTCCAGCCGCGCCGGATCGAACGCGCGCTCGCTCCTGAACACGAAGGCGGCGATGTCATCGGTATGGCCATGGCCGCCGTGCCCGTGGTGATGTTCGTGGTCGTGATCGTGGCCGCAGTGTTCGTCATGCACGTGCGGTTCTTCCGCGGCCAGGAAGTCGGGGTCGATCTCCAGCTTTTCATTCAGGTTGAAGCCGCGGATGTCGAGAATGGCGTCGAGCGGCGCGCGGCCGAAGTCGGCGGTGTCGATCGGCGCGCGCGGATTGATGCGTTGCAGCCGCGCGCGCAGTTCGCGCACGTCGTCGGCACCGACCAGGTCGGTCTTCGACAGCAGGATGCGGTCGGCGAAACCGACCTGGCGCTGCGCCTCTTCGTGTTCATCCAGCTGCCGCATCGCGTGGCGAGCGTCGACCACGGTGATGATCGCGTCGAGCCGGAATTGCGACGCCACTTCCTCGTCCATGAAGAAGGTTTGCGCCACCGGTCCCGGATTGGCGAGGCCGGTGGTTTCGATGATCACATGGTCGAACGCCAGCTCGCCGGCTTCGCGCTTCTGGCCAAGCGCCGACAGCGCCAGGATCAGGTCGCCGCGCACGGTACAGCAGATGCAGCCGTTGTTCATTTCGACGATCTGCTCGCCGCTGTCCTGCACCAGGATCTCGTTGTCGATGTTTTCTTCGCCGAATTCGTTTTCGATGACGGCGATCCGGTGCCCATGCCGCTCCTGCAGGATGCGGTTGAGCAGCGTGGTTTTGCCGGCGCCGAGAAAGCCGGTCAGGATGGTGGTGGGAATCAGTGCCATGGTCTTGAAGTGATGGAAAGATCAATGCGCGCAATCGGCGCACCGGCCCTTGACGGTGAGTTCGATGTCGTGGCTTTCGAAGCCGTCGCCGAGTGCGCGGCGCAGCATGCCGGCCAGCTGCGCGCGCAGCGCGGCATCGCCGGCACCATCGTCATCGAGGCAGAACATGCGCGCGCAGCGGGTGCACTTGAAATGGCCGTGCGGATGCGAGCGCGCCTGGCCGCCGTGCTCGGCGCCGGCACCGTACCGGAACACGCGGTCGTCGCCGGCGATCTTGTGCGCGAGGCCGGCGTCGGTCAGGCAGTCGAGCGCCCGGTACAGCGTCACCCGATCGAGCGCGTGCAGCCGGTCCTGCAGGTGCTGGTGCGTGACTGCGCTGCCGGCGTCCAGCAGCGCCGCCAGCACCTTGACGCGGGCCGCGGTGACGCGCACCGAGGCCTCGCGCAGCTGCGCCTCGGCCAGCGCCTGGCTGGCGGCGGGAGCGGTGGCGGTGTTTGGCAAGCGGTGGTCGGATCGGCTGTTCATCGCGGTGGTGGAAAAGGTATCGGCTCGATTATGCCGCAAATCTGCAATCGGGTTGCATCGGCGTCCGTATCTTGTCGATTTGGTAAATATGGGGAGTATGCCTGAAAAACGGCTTATACCGGAATATTGGCGCTCAGCATTAAAAATACAACTGGCAGTATCCGGGTCGCGGCAGCAGCGGTCGCGCCGCCTAATCGCTCTTCGGGCCGCGCTTGGCGCGCGGATGGGCGGCGTCGTACACCTGCGCCAGCCGCTGGAAATCCAGCGACGTGTACACCTGGGTCGACGCGATCTGCGCGTGGCCGAGCATTTCCTGCACCGCGCGCAGGTCGCCGGACGACTGCAGCACGTGCGACGCGAACGAATGCCGCAGCACGTGCGGGTGGACGTCGCTGGCCAGCCCGACCGCGCGCGCATGCGCCTTGAGCCGCAGCTGCACCAGCCGCGCCGAGATGCGGTTGCCGCGCCCGCCCAGGAACAGCGCCGGGTTGGCCTCGGCATCGTCCTTGGCCAGCGCCGGGCGCGCCTGCAGCCAGCGCC
>JBAUJK010000267.1:0-21309 GCA_049683695.1 Burkholderiaceae bacterium | reverse complement strand
CTTCGGTATCGATCATTGCGATCACTTCGCCCGCCACCACGGTAGCGCCGTCGTTCTTGACGATCTGGGTGATGACGCCGGCATCTGGCGCCGGCAGTTCCAGCACTACCTTGTCGGTTTCGATGTCGATCAGATTTTCGTCGCGTGCGACCGCTTCCCCGACCTTCTTGTGCCACTGCAGCAGGGTCGCCTCGGCGACCGATTCCGACAGTTGCGGAACTTTGACTTCAAGTATTGCCATGTAACTCTCCGTTTCGGGTTGTTCTAGCGGCGGGCCAGCTTCTGCCCCGCCGCCGGGTCTCATTTGGTCAGCACGAAGCCCTTGAGCTTGGAAAACGCAGTGTCGAGCAAGGCTTTCTGCTGCGCGTAGTGCTTGTCGTAATAGCCGACCGCGGGCGAGGCCGAGGCCGGACGGCCGGCGTAGGCCAAGCGCTGGCCGGCTTCCATGTTTTCGAAGATGTTGTGCTGGATCTGGAACCACGCGCCCTGGTTCTGCGGCTCGTCCTGCGCCCACACCAGCTCGGTGAAGTTGGGGAACTTCTTCAACTCCGCCGCCAGCGCCTTGTGCGGGAACGGGTACAGCTGCTCCAGGCGAATGATTGCGGTATCGCTCTGCGCGCGCTCGGTGCGGGCGTTGACCAGGTCGTAATACACCTTGCCGGAGCAGGCGATCACGCGCTTGACCTTCTTCGCATCGATCTTCGGATCGACTTCGCCGATCACGGTCTGGAACGTGCCCTTGGCCAGCTCCGTCAGCGGCGAGCCGGCGTCCTTGTTGCGCAGCAGCGACTTCGGCGTCATGATCACCAGGGGCTTGCGGAACAGGCGGATCATCTGGCGCCGCAGCAGGTGGAAGATCTGCGCCGCGGTGGTCGGCTGCACCACCTGCATGTTGTTGTCGGCGCACAGCTGCAGATAGCGCTCCAGGCGCGCCGACGAGTGCTCCGGCCCCTGCCCTTCATAGCCGTGCGGCAGCATCATCACCAGGCCCGAAGCGCGCCCCCATTTCACTTCGCCGGAGCTGATGAACTGGTCGATCACGACCTGCGCACCGTTGGCGAAGTCGCCGAACTGTGCTTCCCAGATCGTCAGCGTGTTCGGCTCGGCGGTCGAGTAGCCGTACTCGAAGCCGAGCACCGCTTCTTCCGACAGCACCGAATCGATGACGCGGAACGGCGCCTGCTTGTCCGACACGTGCTGCAGCGGAATGTAGGTGCCGGCATCCCAGCGCTCGCGGTTCTGGTCATGCAGCACAGCATGCCGGTGCATGAAGGTGCCGCGTCCGGCGTCCTGGCCGGTGATGCGAATCGCATAGCCGGACGACACCAGCGACGCAAACGCCAGATGCTCGCCCATGCCCCAGTCCAACTTCATATCGCCATTGCCCATCGCGGCACGATCAGCCAGCACCTTCTCCACCAGCGGATGCACCTTGAAGTTGTCCGGCACCGCCGTGATGCGCGCCGACAGCCGCTTCAGTTCGGCCAGCGGCACCGCGGTATCGGCGGCGTCGGTCCACTTGCGGTTCAGGAACGGCATCCAGTCGACCGCGTACTTGTTCTTGAAGTTGGAAATGACCGGATCAACCGCATGCTTACCGCTGTCCATCGCTTCCCGATAGGCAGCCACCATCGCGTCGCCGGTCGCAGCGTCGATCGCGCCCTGCGTCACCAGCTTGTCGGCGTACAGCTTGCGCGTGCCCGGATGCTGGGCGATCTTCTTGTACATCAGCGGCTGCGTCAGCGCCGGCGTGTCCTGCTCGTTGTGGCCCAACTTGCGGTAGCAGACGATGTCGACCACGATGTCTTTCTTGAACTCGAGGCGGAAGTCGAGCGCAATCTGGGTTGCCAGCACCACCGCTTCCGGATCGTCGCCATTGACGTGCAACACCGGCGCCTCGATCATCTTGACGACGTCGGTGCAATACAGCGTCGAGCGCGAGTCGCGCGGGTCCGAGGTGGTGAAGCCGATCTGGTTGTTGATCACGATGTGCAGCGTACCGCTGGTGCCGTAGCCGCGCGTCTGCGCCAGGTTCAGCGTTTCCATCACCACGCCCTGGCCGGCGAAGGCAGCATCACCGTGCACCAGGATCGGCAGCACCTGCGAACCGTCGCGGTCGTTGCGGCGCTCCATGCGGGCGCGCACCGAGCCCTCAACCACTGGATTGACGATCTCCAGGTGCGACGGGTTGAACGCCAGCGACAGGTGGACCGGGCCGCCGGCGGAGCTGATATCGGACGAGAAGCCCTGGTGGTACTTGACGTCACCGGCCGGCAAGTCGTCGCCGTGCCTGCCTTCGAATTCTGCGAACAGTTCCTGCGGCGTCTTGCCGAGCGTGTTGACCAGCACGTTCAGGCGGCCACGGTGCGCCATGCCGATCACGATCTCCTGGATGCCCTTGCTGCCGGCGCGCTGGATCGCTTCATCCAGCGAGGCAATGAAGCTTTCGCCGCCTTCCAGCGAAAAGCGCTTCTGGCCGACGTACTTGGTATGCAGATAGCGCTCCAGGCCTTCGGCGGCGGTCAGGCGGTCGAGGATATGGCGCTTCTTCTCGACTGGGAAATTGGCCATCGAGCGGCTCGATTCGAGCTTTTCCTGCATCCAGCGCTTTTGCGCCGGGTCGCTCATGTACATGAACTCGGCGCCGATCGAGCGGCAGTAGGTGTCGCGCAGCATGTTCAGCAGATCGCGCAGAGTCGCGGTCTCGTGGCCGAAATAGGTGTTGCTGATGGTGAACACCGTGTCCATATCGGCGTCGGTGAAGCCGTAGAACGCCGGATCGAGTTCCGGGATATTCGGCCGCTCCTGGCGCTGCAGCGGATCGAGATTGGCCCAGTGCGTGCCGAGGTAGCGGTAGGCGGCGATCAGTTGCGTGACGGCCACCCGCTTGCGACCCAGCTCGGCGTCGGCCGAGGCCACCACGGTGCGGATCGGGCCCTGCTTCGCGCGCTCGGCGAAGGAGGCGATCACGTTCGCATGGGCGACATCGGGACGGGTGGAGCCGTCGACGGCCGGCACGTGCTGCATGGCGTCGAAGTAGGCACGCCAGCCATCGGAAACCGAACCGGGATTATTCAGATAGGACTCGTACAATTCTTCAATGTACGGAGCATTTCCACCCGACAGATAGGAACTGGCTCGGGATTGCTGCATCATCTTGCTCACCTTTCTTCGCGCTTCGCGAGATTAGCGGGTTGGTCTAACCTTCCGCGACACGGCCTGACCGGTTAGCGGATTGCACATCAAGTTGTGGGGAAGGGCTGTATTTCGGACAAATTCGAACAGGTTCGAAGCATAGCATACAAGGCCCCCGAACAAAAAAAGCGAGCCATGAGGGCTCGCTTTTTTCCAGGGCGTCAGACCGCTCAGGAACGCTGGTCGATCGGCACCACATCGCGCATCGGCGAACCGACGAACAACTGCCGCGGACGGCCGATCTTTTGTTCCGGATCGGAAATCATTTCATTCCATTGCGCGATCCAGCCGACCGTACGCGCCATCGCGAAGATCCCGGTGAACAGCGACACCGGGATGCCGAGCGCCGACTGCACGATGCCGGAATAGAAATCGACGTTCGGATACAGCTTGCGCGAAACGAAGTACTCGTCTTCCAGCGCCACCTTTTCGAGCGCCATCGCCAGCTTGAACAGCGGATCGTTTTCCAATCCGAGCTCGCTCAGCACCTCGTAGCAGGTTTCGCGCATCAGCTTGGCGCGCGGATCGTAGTTCTTGTAGACGCGATGGCCGAAGCCCATCAGCTTGACGCCGGAGCTCTTGTCCTTGACCTGCTTGACGAACTCGCCGATCTTGTCGGGCGAGCCGATTTCCTTCAGCATGTTCAGCGCCGCCTCGTTGGCGCCACCGTGCGCCGGCCCCCACAGGCAGGCGATGCCGGCGGCGATGCAGGCAAACGGATTGGCACCGGAGGAGCCTGCCAGGCGCACCGTCGAGGTCGAAGCGTTCTGCTCGTGGTCGGCATGCAGGATCAGGATGCGGTCCAGCGCGCGCACCAACACGTCGTTGATCTTGTACTCCTCGCACGGGTTGGAGAACATCATGCGCATGAAGTTGGCGCTGTACGACAGGTCGTTGCGCGGATAGACGAAAGGCTGGCCGAGCGAATACTTGTAGGCCATCGCTACCAGCGTCGGCATCTTCGCGATCAGGCGGATCGCCGATACTTCGCGATGGTGCGGATCGTTGATGTCGAGCGAGTCGTGATAGAACGACGCCAGCGCGCCGACGGTGCCGACCAGCACCGACATCGGGTGCGCATCGCGGCGGAAACCGCGGAAGAAGAACTGCATCTGCTCGTGCACCATCGTGTGCTGCGTGACGGTCGACACGAACTTGTGCTTTTGTTCGGCGTTCGGCAATTCGCCGTTCAGCAGCAGGTAGCAGGTCTCGAGGAAGTCGCAGTTGACCGCCAGTTGCTCGATCGGGTAGCCACGATACAGCAACTGCCCCTTGTCACCGTCGATGTAGGTGATCGACGAATTGCAGGACGCGGTCGACATGAAGCCCGGATCGTAGGTGAACTTGCCGGTGGTGCCGTACAGCTTGCGGATGTCGATCACGTCCGGACCGATCGATCCCTTGTAGATCGGAAAATCCAGGGAGGGAGTACCGTCCGAAAACGATAGCGTCGCTTTGGTGTCAGAGTGAGTCATGGGCCTTCCTTTTTACCGAGGCGGTGAGTCGTTGATCAAAAAATAGGACGCAACCAGCTGCGCAAGCAAAGCGGCCCGTTCAGGCACCGCGCAATTTCGACAGCAGCGCATGGACCGGCGGCAAATCGAGTTCGCCCTGCGGTTCCTTGCGCGCCAGCAAAAGATCCAGTAATTCGCTGTCCGACAATTCGAGCAGCCGGGAAAACACCGCCACTTCCTGGTCCGACAGATCCATTTCATGCGCGTCCAGAAAACGCGTCAGAATCAGGTCGTTTTCCAACAGACCGCGCCGCGCGCGCCAGCGTAGCCGCGCGCGTTTGGCCGGATCGGCCTGGTGCGTCAACTCCATATGATGCGTCTTCCGTTCAATTTCCGCATTCCTTCGCGCACCCAGGCGCCGCCTGCGGGCGGCGCGGATTGCCTTGTCAGGCGGCGCGTCGAACCATCAATTCCTTGATCTTGCCGATCGCCTTGTTCGGGTTCAGGCCCTTCGGGCAAACGTCGACACAGTTCATGATGGAACGGCAGCGGAACAGGCGGTACGGGTCCTCCAGATTGTCCAGCCGCTCGTTGGTGGCCAGATCGCGGCTGTCGGCCAGGAAGCGGTACGCCTGCAGCAGGCCGGCCGGGCCCACGAACTTGTCCGGGTTCCACCAGAACGACGGGCAGGAAGTCGAGCAGCAGGCGCACAGGATGCACTCGTACAGGCCGTCGAGCTCTTCGCGCTGCTCGGGCGACTGCAGGCGCTCCTTCTCGGGCGGAATCGTATCGTTGATCAGATACGGCTTGATCGAATCGTACTGCTTGAAGAACTGGGTCATGTCGACGATCAGATCGCGGATCACCGGCAACCCCGGCAGCGGCTTCAGCACGATCGGCTGCGTCAGTTCGTTCAGGTTGGTGATGCAGGCCAATCCGTTCTTGCCGTTGATGTTCATCGCGTCGGAGCCGCACACCCCCTCGCGGCAGGAGCGGCGCAGCGACAGCGAATCGTCGACGTCTGCCTTGATGCGCTGCAGTGCATCCAGCAACATCTTGTCGGTGTCCTTCAGTTCCACCGTGACGTCCTGCATGTACGGCCGGCTGTCTTTGTCCGGATCGTAGCGATAGATTTGTAGCTTCAGTGTGCGTGCCATGGTCGGGCCTTATCAAAATTGCGGAACAAAAACAAACAGTGGAAGCAAACGGCATCCCGGGTTGGCGCGCCGCGGTTCGCCGTTGCTTCACTGGATCGGCTTCTGTCTCCGCCCAATCAGAATGTGCGGGCTTTCGGCTGGAAGGATTCCACCGTCAGCGGTTTCGTCACCACCGGCTTGTATTCGAGGCGGTTGCCTTCGGAGTAGTACAGCGTGTGCTTCATCCAGTTGACGTCGTCGCGCTCTTCGTAGTCCTGGTGCGCGTGGGCTCCGCGCGATTCCTTGCGCGCCAGCGCGGACGTAATGGTCGCCTTCGCCACTTCGATCAGGTTGTCGAGTTCAAGCGCTTCCACACGCGCCATGTTGAACACCTTCGACTTGTCCTGGAACGCGACATGCTTGCGCCGTTCATCCAGCTCCATGATCTTTTCATAGCCAGTCTGCAGCAGGGCGTCGGTACGGAACACGCCGCAATAGTGCTGCATCGTCGAGCGGATCGCATTGGCAACGTCCTGCACCCGTTCGGAACCGGTACTGTTCTCCAGTCGCGACATGCGCTCCAGCGCGAAGTCGGCGGCGTCGGCCGGCAGCGGTTTGTGGCTCTTGTCCTGCAGCCGCTGGGCGACGATGTGATTGCCGGCCGCACGCCCGAACACCACCAGGTCGAGCAGCGAATTGGTACCGAGCCGGTTGGCACCATGCACCGAGACGCACGAGCATTCGCCGATTGCGTACATGCCCTGGACCACTTCATTCGGGTTGCCGTTCTTCGGCGCCACCACCTGGCCATGGATGCTGGCCGGGATGCCGCCCATCTGGGAGTGGATGGTCGGCACCACCGGGATCGGTTCCTTGGTGGCGTCGACGTTGGCGAACTTGTGGCCGATTTCGAGAATCGACGGCAGCCGCTTGTGAATGGTCTCGGCGCCGATATGGCGCAGATCGAGCAGTACGTGGTCCTTGTTCGGTCCGCAGCCGCGCCCTTCCTTGATTTCCTGGTCCATCGAACGCGACACGAAGTCGCGCGGAGCCAGGTCCTTGTAGTGCGGCGCGTAGCGCTCCATGAAACGCTCGCCGTTGCTGTTGATCAGGATGCCGCCCTCGCCACGCACCCCTTCGGTGATCAGCACGCCGGCGCCGGCGACACCGGTCGGATGGAATTGCCAGAACTCCATATCTTCCAGCGGCAGGCCGGCGCGCGCCGCCATGCCGAGGCCGTCACCGGTATTGATGAAGGCATTGGTCGACGCGGCGAACACACGACCGGCACCGCCGGTGGCGAACAGCGTCGTCTTCGCGTGCAGGATCATGACATCGCCGGTTTCCATTTCCAGCGCCACCACGCCCAGCACGTCGCCATCGGCGTCGCGGATCAGGTCGATCGCCATCCATTCGACGAAGAAATGGGTGCGGGCGCGCACGTTGCGCTGGTACAGCGTGTGCAGCAGCGCATGGCCGGTGCGGTCGGCGGCGGCGCAGGCGCGCTGCACCGCCTTCTCGCCGAAATTGGCGGTATGGCCACCGAACGGCCGCTGGTAGATCGTGCCGTCCGGATTGCGGTCGAACGGCATGCCGAAATGCTCGAGCTCGTAGACAACATTAGGCGCCTCACGGCACATGAACTCGATCGCATCCTGGTCGCCCAGGTAGTCGCCACCCTTGACGGTGTCGAACATGTGCCAGTACCAGCTGTCCTCCGCCATGTTGCCGAGCGAGGCGCCGATACCGCCCTGCGCTGCCACCGTATGCGAACGGGTCGGGAACACCTTGGACAGCACGGCCACGTTCAATCCCGCCTCCGCCAGCTGCAGCGAAGCGCGCATGCCGGAACCGCCGGCGCCGACAATCACCGCATCGAAGCGACGAGTAGGAATTGTGGATTTGATGTTTGCCACGATTACACTCTCCACAAAATCTGCGCCGCCCATCCGGCACAACCGATCAGCCACACCAGCGTGGCCACATTCAAAGTCAGCTTGAGCCCCACCGGCTTGACGTAATCCATCAGCGTGTCGCGCACGCCGACCCAGACGTGGTAGATCAAGGCAATGATCGTGACGAAGGTCGCGACCTTGAACCATTGATGGGCAAACAAGCCGGCCCAGCCGTCGTAGCTGAAGTCGCTCGCCCCCAGAAAGGACACCAGAAGGATGACGGTATAAATCGCCATCACGATCGCGGTCGCCCGCTGCGCCATCCAGTCTCTCAAACCGTAGTGCGCGCCGACCACCAACCGCTTCGACCCAAAATTGTTATCCATGATCAAAACACTCCAAACAGCTTCAAAGCAACCAGGACCGCCAATAGCAGGCTGACCACCAGCACGGCTGCCGCCGAACCGCGCGCCCCCTCCTTGCTCAGGCCAATGTGGCCATCCATGATCAGATGACGGATGCCGGCGCAGAAGTGGTGCAGATAGGCCCAGCACAGGGCAAGGATGACGAGCTTGACGAACCAACCGGAAGTGAAGCTCTTGAAGTATTCGAAGGAAATTTCCGAGGTCAGGCTCTTGTCGAGCAAGAACAGCACGAACGGTAGCAGCACGAACATCAGCAGGCCGCTGATGCGGTGCAAAATCGACACCAGCGCCGCCAGCGGCATCCGGTAGCGAATAATCTGGAAAATATGGATATTACGAAATTGCGGCCGGGCGCTTTTCGCGGCATCTGTCATAACTGGACCTCCCACTTGATCAATCCTGCAATTTTCGCCGATTTTGTGCATCACACCAATAGGTATTTACGCGGAGAAAGTAATAAATCGGCGAAATCCGCGCGCGCAGCCCGGCCCGGTCCGACCCGTTCCGGCTTGGCACCGCGCGGTCAACTCAACTCGTTATAGTAGTGATGACGTTCGGTCAGATACAGACCACGCCGCACCTCGACCGGCTTGTCGCCATAGGTCAATGACACCCGCTCGACGCTCAGCAGCGGCGTGCCGGGGGCGATCTGCAGCAGCTCAGCGACCTCGACGTCGGCCTCGACCGCGCGCAGCTTTTCGCTGGCACGGATCATGCGTGTACCGAATTCGGTTTCAAACAGGCCGTACATCGGCCCCTTGTATTCATTCAGGCGCTCCGCGGTCAATCCCTTGAACAGCGCTCCCGGCAGCCAGATTTCCTCGAGAATCGTCGGCACACCGTCGAACGACTGCACGCGCTTGATGAAGATTACCGGGTCGCCCGACTTCATTTCCAGCAGGCGCGCGACCTCGGCCGGCGCGCGCAGCCGCCTGACCTCGATGATCCGGTTGTGTGCCAGATGCGCGGCGCCGACGTCCGGCACCAGCCGCAGGAAGCGGAACTCGGCGCGCGCCTCGTGATGGGTGGCGACGAAGGTGCCCTTCCCCTGCCGCCGCATGACCAGGTTTTCGGCCGCCAGCTCGTCGATCGCCTTGCGCACGGTGCCCTGGCTGACCTTGAAGCGACTGGCCAGTTCGACCTCGCTCGGGATCAGCTCGCCCGGCTTCCACTCCCCCGATTGCAGGCTTTGCGTGATCAGGGCCTTGATTTGCTGATACAGCGGGCTGAAGGTGGCAGAGGAGCTGGACACAGGAGAGCCATTACCGATCGGATTGGACAGAATGGAACTCATGGTGGGAATTTCACCATACAACATGCCTGTACGTCCAGCAAAACTTATGACTGAGATGTCTTATATAAGACATATGAATCTGATTGACATGCCGGATGGGCAAGCCTAAACTCGCGGGCAAATATTCTGGGGGCTGTCCGCCGGCCACGCGCACCGGCCGCGCAGACCCCTGGAAGCGCCGCTTCGGCAGCGTCCGTTCGACGGTATCATTACGGGTTTTCGGAACGGCGCCCGGCGCCGCCGAACTGCCGCTTTCGCCAGATTTCATCATCGCTTCCGCACTCACTACCTTGGAGGACTGTCATGTCTAAAGCTCCCATGCGCGTCGCCGTCACCGGCGCCGCCGGCCAGATCGGGTATTCCCTGTTGTTCCGCATCGCCAACGGCGACATGCTCGGCAAGGACCAGCCGGTGATCCTGCAATTGCTCGAAATCCCCGACGAAAAGGCGCAAAAGGCGCTCAAGGGCGTCATGATGGAAATCGACGACTGCGCCTTCCCGCTGCTGGCCGGCATGAGCGCGCACAGCGACCCGATGACCGCGTTCAAGGACGTCGACGTCGCGCTGCTGGTCGGCGCCCGTCCGCGCGGCCCCGGCATGGAGCGCAAGGATCTGCTGGAAGCGAACGCGCAGATTTTCACGGTGCAGGGCAAGGCGCTCGACGCGGTCGCCTCGCGCAACGTCAAGGTGCTGGTGGTCGGCAATCCCGCCAACACCAATGCCTATATCGCGATGAAGTCGGCACCCAGCCTGCCGGCCAAGAACTTCACCGCGATGCTGCGCCTGGATCACAACCGCGCGCTGTCGCAGATCGCTGCCAAGACCGGCAAGCCGGTGGCCTCGATCGAGAAGCTGTGCGTCTGGGGCAACCACTCGCCGACCATGTACGCCGACTACCGTTTCGCCACCGCCGACGGCCAGTCGGTCAAGGACATGATCAACGACCCGGTCTGGAACAAGGACGTGTTCCTGCCGACCGTCGGCAAGCGCGGCGCCGCCATCATCGAGGCGCGCGGCCTGTCGTCGGCGGCATCGGCCGCCAATGCCGCCATCGACCACGTGCGCGACTGGGTACTGGGCACCAACGGCAAGTGGACCACGATGGGGGTGCCGTCGGACGGCTCCTACGGCATCCCGGAAGGCATCATCTTCGGCGTGCCGGTGACCACCGAAAACGGCGAATACAAGCGCGTCCAGGGCCTCGAAATCGACGCCTTCTCGCAGGAGCGCATCGACCTGACGCTGAAGGAACTGCTGGAAGAACGTGAAGGCGTCAAGCACCTGGTAGGCTTGGCCGACGCCGCGCCGCCGCCGGCAGGATTGGCGGCGGCGCGGCGCACCCAACGACAGACCGATTACCCGACGTCCGACCCGCGCAGCAGATGTATTTTTCAACCGTTCCAGCCCATTCCAGGCAGATACCGGTTTCGCTGACGGCGAACGGGCTCGACCCGACGTTTCCGGCCCGCCGCGCGCGGCGCGGCCAGCCGTTTTCCTCCCTCCTTGCCTGGTCCCGTAGCGGAGCCGCGTGCGCTCCCATCGGAACCGTACAAGTTGTACACTGGCGGATGCGTTTTTGCCGGTTGCCCCGCCCTGGCGCCGCGCCGGTGGAAATGCCGAAAAATCCGGCCGCGCCGCGCCTCGCAAGACGCTCCGGCATGACCCTCCCCTCCCCACGCATGGCAATGGAGTCCGCATGAAAAAATACCTGTCCGTCCTGGCGGCGCTGACCATGGGCATGGCGCTGTCCGTGCCGGCCGCGCACGCCGAGACCGCCGCCGGCAAGGCGGCGCCAAAAGCTGCGACGAAGAAGGCGCCGGCGAAGAAGGCAGCCAAGACCCCGCCGGTATCCCAGGAAGACCTGGACGATCCGGAACCGGACGTCAGCAATTCGATCGCCGTCGACTATGTTTGCGAGCTTGGCAACAAGCTGACCATCCTGGCCAATGCCGCCGACGAACAGCACGTCGCGCTGCGCTGGAAGAACCGGCTGATCCGCCTGGAGCGGGTCGGCACCACCACCGGCGCGATGCGCTTCGAGAGCAAGAAGCGCGGCCTGGTATGGATCGGCATTCCGGCCAAGGGCATCCTGCTCGATTCACGCCGCGGCCAGCAGCTCGCCAACGAATGCAAGAACCCGCAGCAGCTGGCGCTGAAGACGTCCGATACGCCGGCCGGCTCCGGGCTGCTGGCACCGCAGGCGCCTCCGCCGCCGATCGCGGCGCAAGCCGGCAAATAACAGACGACCGGGCACGCCGCCGTGCCCGCCCCAATAACAAGTTCCATTCATTCTGCTACCAGTCGGTTTGCAATCTAAGGAGAGGCCATGTCCCGCAATACGTTGAATACGCTCAAGGAATTCAAGATCACCGAGTCGAAGAAGGGAAAGTTCTATTCCCTGCCGGCGCTGGGCAAGAAGCTCGGCATCGACGTTTCCCGACTGCCGGTATCGATCCGCATCGTGCTGGAATCCGTGCTGCGTAATTGCGACGGCAAGAAGGTCACCGAAGACAACGTGGTCCAGCTCGCCAACTGGCAGCCGAATGCGCCGCGCACCGACGAAATCCCGTTCGTGGTGTCGCGCGTGGTGCTGCAGGACTTCACCGGCGTGCCGCTGCTGGTCGACCTGGCCGCAATGCGCGGCACGGCGGCGCAGATGGGCAAGGACCCGAAGCGGATCGAGCCGATGGTGCCGGTCGACCTGGTGGTCGACCATTCGGTGCAGATCGACTACTTCCGCGACAAGAAGGCGCTCGACCTGAACATGAAGCTGGAATTCCAGCGCAACAACGAGCGCTACCAGTTCATGAAATGGGGCATGCAGGCGTTCGACACCTTCGGCGTGGTGCCGCCGGGCTTCGGCATCGTGCACCAGGTGAACCTCGAATACCTGGCGCGCGGCGTGCACAAGAAGGCCACCGACAAGGGCACCGTCTACTATCCGGACACGCTGGTCGGCACCGACTCGCACACCACGATGATCAACGGCATCGGCGTGGTCGGCTGGGGTGTCGGCGGCATCGAAGCCGAAGCGGCGATGCTGGGCCAGCCGGTCTACATGCTGACCCCGGACGTGGTCGGCGTGAACCTGACCGGCGCGCTGCGCGAAGGCGTCACCGCCACCGACCTGGTGCTGACCATCACCGAACTGCTGCGCAAGGAGAAGGTGGTCGGCAAGTTCGTCGAATTCTTCGGCGAAGGCACGTCGTCGCTGTCGCTGACCGACCGCGCCACGATCGCCAACATGTCGCCCGAGTACGGCGCCACGATGGGCTTCTTCCCGGTCGATGAGGTAACGGTCGACTACTTCCGCGGCACCGGCCGCACCAAGGCCGAGATCGACGCCTTCGAAGGCTATTTCCGCGCGCAGAAGATGTTCGGCATCCCGCAGTCGGGCGAGATCGACTACACCACCGTGGTGGCGCTCGACCTCGGCTCGGTGACGCCGTCGCTGGCCGGCCCGAAGCGGCCGCAGGACCGCATCGAGATCGGCCAGGTCAAGAACAACTTCGCCGAACTGTTCGTCAAGCCGGTCGCCGAGAACGGCTTCAACAAGAAGGCCGAGGACCTGCACGCCGAATACGTCAATGCCGACGGCGTCAAGGTCAAGAACGGCGACGTGCTGATCGCCGCCATCACGTCCTGCACCAACACCTCGAACCCGAGCGTGATGCTGGCTGCTGGCCTGCTGGCCAAGAAGGCGGTGGAAGCCGGGCTCAAGGTGCCGGCCCACATCAAGACCTCGCTGGCGCCCGGATCGCGCGTGGTCACCACCTACCTGGAACAGGCTGGCCTGCTACCCTACCTGGAAAAGGTCGGTTTCGGCGTCACCGCCTACGGCTGCACCACCTGCATCGGCAATGCCGGCGACCTGACGCCGGCGATGAACGAGGCGATCGTCAAGAACGACATCGTCGCCTCGGCGGTGCTGTCGGGCAACCGCAACTTCGAGGCACGCATCCATCCGAACATCCGCTCCAACTTCCTGGCATCGCCGCCGCTGGTGGTGGCCTACGCGATCGCCGGCAACATGATGATCGACCTGATGAGCGAGCCGCTCGGCAAGGGCAAGGGCGGCAAGGACATCTATCTGGGCGACATCTGGCCGAGCTCGCAGGAGATCGGCAAGCTGATGCGCTTCGCGCTGAACGGCAAGACCTTCAAGGAAAACTACGCGACCATCAAGAGCGCGCCCGGCAAGCTGTGGGAAAAGATCGGCGGCGTCACCAAGGGCCAGGTGTACGACTGGCCGGCCTCGACCTATATCGCCGAGCCGCCGTTCTTCGAAGGCTTCGGCATGGAGCCGGCGCCGGCAGCCACCGCGATCACCGGCGCCCGCGCGCTGGGCGTGTTCGGCGATTCGATCACCACCGACCACATCTCCCCGGCCGGCGCGATCAAGGAATCGTCCCCGGCCGGCGTCTGGCTGAAGGCGAACGGCGTGATGAAGGCCGACTTCAACTCCTACGGTTCGCGCCGCGGCAACCATGACGTGATGATGCGCGGCACCTTCGCCAACGTCCGCATCAAGAACCTGATGATCCCGCCGACCCCGGACGGCTCGCGCGTCGAGGGCGGCATCACGATCCACCAGCCGAGCGGCGAACAGATGTCGATCTACGACGCCGCGATGAAGTACGTCGCCGACGGCGTGCCGACGATGGTGTTCGGCGGCGAAGAGTACGGCACCGGCTCGTCGCGCGACTGGGCCGCCAAGGGCACCCAGCTGCTCGGCGTGAAGGCGGTGATCGCGCGCTCGTTCGAGCGCATCCACCGCTCCAATCTGGTCGGCATGGGCGTGCTGCCGCTGCAGTTCCTCGGCGACGACAGCGTGCAGACGCTCGGCATCAAGGGCGACGAAACCTTCGACCTGGTCGGCCTGGAAGGCGAAATCAAGCCGCGCCAGCAACTGACGCTGGTGATCCACCGCAGCAACGGCGAAACCCAGAAAGCCAAGGTGCTGCTGCGCATCGACACGCCGATCGAGGTGGATTACTACAACCACGGCGGCATCCTGCCGTTCGTGCTGCGCCAGCTGCTGGCAGCTTAAGCTCCCTTCACGCGGCGACAGGCCGGGCGCGGTGCGCCCGGCCTGTTTTTTTATCCGCGGCCGCATCCCGACGCACCGAAATACTCCTGCATGTATTTTTTAAGCCGCTCGCAAATCGTGCGGCATTCGCCATTTTTTAGGCATACTCCCGCAGTGACCGGGAAATTGCGAATCTACTACAATACGTCTCCCGCCGTTTCTCCCTCTTTAGCAGACCCGCCATGCGCTCTCTTTCCAAAGCCTCTCCCCGCAAACCTTCGCCGGACAGCCAGCGCCTGATGAACCTGTCGCGCGCGATCCTGCAAGCCGGCAGCCGGCTGGAGCAGCGCGCCTGGGAAAACCACCTCGACCAGCTGCTGGTGAAACTGCTGAAAAGCGGCCACCAGCAGACGCTGGACGGCGCGCTCGACCGCCTGTTCGCGGCCGAGCCGGATGCCTACGAAGTGCTGATGGATGCCGCCGAAGCCGGCAGCGAAGCCTGCGTGATCGAGCATGACGGCGTCGCCTACGACGCGCTGCTGGTGGCGCTGCCGATCCTGGCCTGGACCCGCTACACGATCCCGTCCGGCGCGGTGCCGGCCGACGTCCTGGCCGCGCTCGGCGCCCATCTGCACGCACACGTGCTGGCCGACGAGGCGCGCGCGGTACTGGCGCCGTTCCTGTTCTCGATCGACCAGCTGCCGCGCACCCATGCCGAAATCCTGACGCTGACGCAGCGCATGGCGCAGGCGGCCTTGAACGGAACGGCACCGGCGACACCGCTGCGCACCGGCGACACCGCGCCGTTCCTGGCCGATACCCGCTACCTGCTGGCGGCGGTCGCGGTCCCCGCCGGCCGGCCGCTGTTCGGCTGGCAGCAGGGTGACGACAGCGTCGACTATGCCGAGCAGCGCGCCCGCATGCTGCTAGCCTGGCGCCAGCAGGCCGAGCCGAACGTGGCGCGCCTTTTGCCCGGCTGCGGTGTCGAGCTGCTGCTACCGGACGCCTACTTCATCGCCTGCCGCGAAGCCGACCGCCAGATCCGTCCGGCGTCGATCCGTGCCGCCGATTTCTACCTGACCTCGACGCTCGGCGTCGAATCGCAGGAACTGCACGCCAGCATCGGCGCCTTCGCCGAAACGGTGGACGGCCAGGTCGACGAATACCGGATCGGCTTCGGCATCGGCCAAAGCCCGGACATCGTCTACGGTGTGGTGTGGCCGCTGTACGGCCGCGAAGACGACGTCGACGAAGAGCCGGCGGCGGCCGGCGCCGAAGCCGCCACGCCGATCGAGGAAATCCTGGCGCTGCTGCGCGAATGCGGCATCACCCGCATCAAGCGCCACCGCGAGCGCTTCCCGATGGAATTCTGCGACGACTGCGGCGCGCCGCTGTATCCGGATCGCGATGGCGAACTGGTGCATCCGGAAATGCCGGAAGACGCGCCGGCCGGCTCCGGTCATTTCCATTAGGCCGCCGAGGGCCGAGCCCCTTCCCCCGCCATTCCGGCGTGCGCCGGAATCGCCAATCTAGTCACCGCTGCCCTGAACGCCGGCGCCTTGCGGCGGCATCGCCGCGGCGTCGCAAAACATTTCGTGCAGCGGCTGCAGCAACGCCGCGCCGAGCCGCTTGCTGCGCGCGCCGCTCCAGCCGGTGTGCGGATGCGGCAGGTCGGCGTTGTCCTTGAACGGCATTTCCAGCGTCAGCGACGGGCACTTGAAGGTGTGGCCGATGTATTTCGAGGCCAGCTTCAGCACGTCCTCGCGGTACTTGCCGCTGTCGTAGCCGTGGCGCGTCTGGAAGTCCGGGCTGGCGCGACGGAAGGCCTCGATGAAGCGCCGCTGCTCGTCCGCCTGGCGCGCGCTGAAATCCTCCAGCATTTCGCTGCCGGCGACGAACACGTACGGCAGCGCCTCGTCGCCATGCACGTCGAGGAAGAAGTCGCAGCCGGTGGCGTGGATGCGTTCGCGCACCAGGTAGACCTCGGGACTGCGCTCCATCGACGGCGCCATCCACTCGCGGTTCAGGTTGGCGCCGGCGGCGTTGGTGCGCAGGTTGCCGCGCACCGCGCCGTCCGGGTTCATGTTCGGCACCAGGTAGAACACCGCGTGCTGCAGCAGGCGCTGCGCCAGCGGGTTGGCTTCGTCCAAGAGCGCGTCGACCAGTCCTTCGACGAACCATTCGGCCATCGTCTCGCCCGGATGCTGGCGCGCGATTACCCACAACTTCCTGGCGGCGCCGGCGTCGCCGATCTGCAGCAGGTTCAGGTCGCGGCCGTCGACGGTGGCACCGAGATGGTGCAGCCGTGCCGACGGCGCCGCCTGCGCGCGGTCCAGCAGGTGCAGATGGCGCTCCCACGAATACGGCTCGAAATAGGCCAAATAGACGCTGTCGTGCGCCGGCGTGAATTCGATGTTCAACATCTGGCCGTCGTAGGTGGTCGGCACCCGGAACCAGTGCTCGCGGTCGCGGCTGGCCAGCGCCTGGTAGCCTTGCCAGCCGGCTGCGAAAGCGGCGCTGGCGGCGTTCAGGATGCGGATGCGGCAGGTCTGGCCGCGCGCCCCCTGCAGCCGGAAATAGAACCACTGGCGGATGTCGGCGTGCGAATCGGGGCGCAAATGGAGCGCGATGTCGTGCGGTGCCTCGGCCCGCAGCACCTCGATGGCGCCGCCGTCGAAACAGTCGCTGATCTTGATCGTCATGGTGTTCCTCGTGATTGCCGGTGCCGGCAATTATCGCGCCGGGACGCGAACGGCGCCGCCCAACTGCGCGGGAGAAAGTGCTTGGATTCGGCATCGTTCCGGCGCGCTCCCATCGACCGCTCGGAGAATGGCCCGGGCAGAGCCTCATACGGCACCATCTGCCCGGCCGTCACTGCCGAAAACCGATGCCTCTCTGCTATAATTCACGCCTCGTCGGGGCGTAGCGCAGCCTGGTAGCGTACCTGCATGGGGTGCAGGGGGTCGTGTGTTCGAATCACACCGTCCCGACCACGGAATCGAAAGACGGCAGCGGTCACCACCGCTGCCATTTTTTTGCCTGTCGCTTGCGTTGCCCGTGGCATCCCGCACGAAAGCGGCCACCACCCAGCGTTTGCAGATACTCCCCTTGGCTTAGCCCTATACCGCGCGGGATCATTGCGGATTTATCCGATACTCCCGGCTTAATTTTCAAAGCTCTCCCCGCTTGCCATGAATCGCAAATTGTTCCTGCTGGCGCTGTGCCAGGGCCTGTTCCTGACCAACAACGTTACCTTCATCGCGATCAATGGGCTGGTCGGGCTGGCGATCGCGCCGCTCGGCTGGCTGGCGACGCTGCCGGTGACCGGCTATGTGGTCGGCGCCGCGCTGTCGACCGCGCCGGTGGCGCGCATGCAACGCCGGCTCGGACGCAAGCGCTCGTTCCAGATCGGTCTGCTGGTGGCGGCCACGTCGGCGGCGCTGTGCGCGCTGGCGGCGGCGACGCAGCAGTTCTGGCTGCTGGTGACGGCCACGATGGTGGCCGGTTACTACAGCGCCAACGCGTCGCTGTACCGCTTCGCCGCGCCCGAGCTGGCGGCACCCGGCTTCAAGGAAAAGGCCATCTCGCTGGTGCTGGCCGGCGGCATCGTCGGTGCGGTGATCGGGCCGAACCTGGCAAACGCGACGCGCGATCTGATGGCCGCGCCCTACGTCGGCGCCTATCTGGCGCTGATCGCGGTGGCGCTGCTGTCGCTGGCGATCATGCATTTCATCGAATTCCCGCCGCACCAGGCACCGGCGGCCGGTGCTGCCAGCGGCCGGCCGCTGAGTGCGCTGGCGCGCCAGCCGGTATTCGCGGTGGCGGTCGCCGGAGCCGCGCTCGGCTACGCGGTGATGAATCTGCTGATGGCGGCGACGCCGCTGGCGATGCAGATCGTCGAACACCCGTTTTCACACATCGCGGTAGTGCTCGAGTGGCACGTGCTCGGCATGTTCGTGCCGAGCTTTTTCACCGGCCATCTGATCAAGCGCTGGGGCACGCTGCCGGTGATGGGCGCCGGCGTGGCGCTGATGGTGGGCTGCGTGCTGATCGCGCTGTCCGGGGTGGAGTTGATGCAGTTCGTGCTGGCGCTGCTGCTGCTCGGGATCGGCTGGAATTTCCTGTACATCGGCGGCAGCACGCTGCTGACCGCGGCCTATCTGCCGGAAGAAAAGAACAAGGCGCAGGGGGCGATGGACTTCTGCGTGTTCGCCAGCGTCGCGGCCAGTTCGTTCGCGTCCGGCGTGCTGGTGACGACGCGCGGCTGGACCTGGATCAACTTCGGTTCGCTGCTACCGCTGGCGCTGCTGGCGGCGGCGCTGATCTGGATGGCACGGCGGCCGGCGCCGTCGCCCGCCGCCGGATAGCGCATCGCCACGGGCGGCGGAAATCCAGGGCCGGGCGCGCCGGCAGCCGCCAATGCCGGCGACGTCGCCGCCCAGTCGCTGCCGCAGCAAAAACCATGGAGTATATGTATAAAAACTCCTGTTCATACCCGGCACAGACGGTCTTCCGCCAGAGTATCCATCGCAGCACGGCATCCGCGCGGCCCCAGCATGCTCCTACCCGGCATTTCCCGCGCGCTGCCGCCGGCGGTCAATAAGCGGTAACAATCGCCGTCTACACTCAGCCCCGCCCCCGGATGTCCCGGGGCGACGAGCGGAGGTGGCAATGCGATTTCCCCGGCTGCGCATCGGGCGCCGGCTTTTCCTTTCCTTCCTGCTGGTGCTGGCGGTGCTGGGCATGATCGTCGGCATCGCGGTCGAGCGGCTGGAAGCGGTCGACCGCATGGCGAACCACCTGGTCAACGACCGCCTGGCGCGGCAGCAGAAGGTGGCCGACTGGCTCGGCGCGGTCGAGCTGAACGGCGCGCGCGCGATGGCGATCGCCAAGAGCGACAGCCTGGAGCTGGAAGACTATTTCATGGCCGCGCTGCGCGCCGGCGACAAGCAAAGCGCGCAGCTGCAGGCGGCGGCCGGTTCGGCGCCGGCCGAACGCGCGCTGCTGGCGGCAATCGCCGAACGGCAGGATGCCTATCTGAAGCTGCGCCAGCGGATCTTCGAGCTGAAGGCGGTCGGCCGCACGCAAGACGTCGAACGCCTGGCCGGCACCGAGTTGCAGCCGGCATTCGAGCGTTATACCGGCGCGATCCGAGCGCTGCTGGCGCACCACAAGCAGCGGGCGGCGGCGGTGGCGGCCGAATCGGCGCAGCTGTACCGCTCCAGCCGGCTGCTGCTGGGCAGCTTGGGCGGGCTGGCGATCGGCCTCGGCATCCTGTTCGCGTGGCTGTTGACGCGCAGCATCGTGCGGCCGCTGAAAAACGCGGTGGTGCTGGCCGAGCAGACCGCGCGCGGCCGGCTCGACGCCGATATCGCCGGCGAACGGCACGACGAGATCGGCCAGCTGCTGCGCGCGCTGCAGACCATGAACGGCAGCCTGGCGCAGACCATCGGCACCATCGGCCGCGAAGCAGACGCGGTCGGCGCCGCCGCCAGCCGCATGGTGACAGACAACGACGCGCTGTCGCGCCGCACCGAAACCCAGGCCACCACGCTGGAGGCGACCGCCGGCTCGATCGAGCAGATCACCGCCGCGGTCGCGCAGAACGCCGCGCACGCCGGGCAGGCGCAGCAACTGGCCGAATCGGCGACCGAGCTGGCCGGCCGCGGCGGCGACGACATCGCCGAGGTCGCGGCGGTGATGCGCCGGCTGAAAAGCGGCTCCAGCCAGATCGCCGACATCACCAGCCTGATCGACGGCATCGCCTTCCAGACCAACCTGCTGGCGCTGAATGCCGCCGTCGAAGCGGCGCGCGCCGGCGCGCACGGCCGCAGCTTTGCGGTGGTGGCCAGCGAAGTACGGACACTGGCGCAGCGGGCGGCCGCTGCGGCCGGCGACATCCACCGCTTCATCGACGGGCTGATCGAGCAGATCCACGTCGGCGACAAGCTGGCGGCCGCGGCCGGCGGCACGATGGAACGCATCGTCGGTGCGTCGCGCCAGGTGGCGGGGATCGTCGGCGACATCGCCGGCGCCAGCCACCAGCAAAGCCTCGGCGTACAGCAAGCCAGCCGCGCGCTGAACGACATGGGCCAGGCCACGCAGCGCAACGCCGCCTTCGTCGAGCATTCCGCCGCCACCGCCGCCGGCCTGCAGCAGCAGGCGCAGAACCTGCGCCGTGCGATCGGCTTCTTCACGCTGCCGCAGCAGAGCCGTACCGCGGCGGCAGCCGAGGACGACGCGGCAACCGCACAGTTCGCCGATGCCGGGATCGTGGCGCAGCGCCCGCTGCCCGGCGGCAAGCCGGCGCCGGTCGCACCAGCCCGCGGCGCCGCTGCGCCGGCAAATGAGCGGGAGTATCAGTCAATATCCGCTGCCTTTCCTGCGGATTCGGACGATATAGACGGGAGTATATTAGCCGGCCGGCACCCCGTTAGACACGCGGCGCCATCACCGGCGCCGGCCGGCCAGGTTTTCACGGTCGATTTTCCGGAACTCGTGAAACGGCGGTCCAGTCCCACGACTGTCACCCAAGTTGAAAGGAAATCATCATGAAAATCTCCACCTTGATCGCCGCCGGCGCGCTGGCGGCGCTGGCCGGCTCCGCCTCCGCCCAACTGGTGCAGGGCGTCACCGAAAGCACCGATCCGGCGCGCGCCGCCGAAGTCGAACGGCATGCCGACGAACTGCGCTCGCAAAGCCAGAACATGCAGGACCAGTCGCAGGGCACCCAGCACCGCCAGCAAAGCAAGCGGCACTCGGCGCGATCCTCGTCGCAGTCCAGCAGTGGCGGCAGCAGCAGTTCCAGCGGCGCTTCCGGCGGCAGTTCATCGAAGGGCGCCACCTCGCCCAGCGGCAGCAAATCGAGCGGCAGTTCGCAC
>JBAUJK010000266.1:0-1896 GCA_049683695.1 Burkholderiaceae bacterium | reverse complement strand
GCGCTGCGGCGCGGCGCTGCAGCGGTGGTCGGCGCCGCCGACGATGCGGCGGAGCGGTTCTAGCAGGTCGGCAAAGCGGTGCGACTGTCGTACAATCGCCGCTGGTCTTTTCATCAGGAATCAGGAGCCGCCATGCAATCGAAACAGGTATTGACCCTCGAGGAAGTCAAGAAGATCGCCGCCGCCGCCGAGGCGGAAGCGGTCGCCAACAACTGGGCGGTGACGATTTCGGTGGTCGACGATGGCGGCCATCTGCTGTGGCTGCAGCGACTGGACGGCGCGGCGCCGATCTCGGCCGACATCGCGCCGGCCAAGGCCCGGACCGCAGCGCTCGGGCGCCGCGACAGCAAGATCTACGAGGACATGATCAACAACGGCCGGATGTCCTTCATCACCGCGCCCAATCTGGCCGGGATGCTGGAAGGCGGCGTGCCGATCATGGCCAGCGGCCAGTGCGTCGGCGCGGTCGGCGTGTCCGGTGTCAAGTCTTCGGAAGACGTGCAGATCGCCCGGGCCGGGATTGCCGCGCTCGGTCTGTAAGACAGGCCGTCATCATCTGACAGGACCGCAGCATATTCCTATCCCGGCGGCAGCATCGGATGCCGCCGGATGGACTGTCCGGCAAGCGCCTCGTTTGCCGGGGCGGCAGGATTTGGCTATAATTTCACGGTTTAGCCAATTTTTCGCCGCCGTAGCGCATACCTTCATCACCCCGCCCCGAAAAGATCTCCATGATATCCCGCAAGGCGGGATGCCTCGTGGCGATCAACATGGCGCGGCGCAGCGGCGGTAACCATCTCAGGAGTTACCTTGCTGCCACTTTTCCCCGGCCAGGCCGCCGCCATACTGGCGCTCGCGGACGGCACGATTTTCCAGGGTTTTTCCATCGGCGCAGCCGGTCACACGATCGGCGAAGTGGTGTTCAATACCGCGATGACCGGTTACCAGGAAATCCTGACCGATCCCAGCTACAGCCGCCAGATCGTCACACTGACCTACCCGCATATCGGCAACACCGGCATCAATCCCGAAGACACCGAAGCCACCCGCATCCATGCCGCCGGTCTGATCATCAAGGATCTGCCGCTGCGCGTATCGAATTTCCGTTCCACCCAGACCTTGTCGGAATACCTGAAAGCCGAGAACGTGGTCGGCATCGCCGGCATCGACACCCGCAAGCTGACCCGGCTGCTGCGCGAAAAGGGTGCACAGAACGGCGCCATCGTGGTTGATGAAGGCGATCTGGACAAGACCCGCAGGAAGGCGCTGGAACTGGCGCAAAGCTTTCCCGGCCTGGCCGGCATGGACCTGGCCAAGGTGGTGTCGGTCGACAAGGGCTACGCCTGGGAGCAGGGCGAATGGCGGCTCGGCAGCGGCTACGCCGCGCTGGGCGAGGGCAAGTATCACGTGGTCGCCTTCGACTATGGCGTCAAGGCCAACATCCTGCGCATGCTGGCCGCGCGCGGCTGCAAGGTCACGGTAGTGCCGGCGCAGACCTCGGTGGCGGAGGTACTGGCGCTGAATCCGGACGGCATCTTCCTGTCCAACGGGCCCGGCGACCCGGAACCGTGCGACTACGCGATCGTCGCCACGCGCGACCTGATCGAGCGCGGCATTCCGACCTTCGGCATCTGCCTCGGCCACCAGATCATGGCGCTGGCCTCGGGCGCGAAGACGGTCAAGATGAAGTTCGGCCATCACGGTGCCAACCACCCGGTGCAGGACCTGGACAGCAAGCAGGTGCTGATCACCTCGCAAAACCATGGCTTCTCGGTCGACATCAACACCCTGCCGGCCAACTGTCGTGTGACCCACGTGTCGCTATTCGACGGCTCGCTGCAGGGCTTCGAGCGCACCGACTTCCCGGCCTTCTGCTTCCAGGGGCATCCGGAAGCG
>JBAUJK010000265.1:0-26856 GCA_049683695.1 Burkholderiaceae bacterium | reverse complement strand
GCGCCAGGCCGGCCAGCAGGCGGTCGGCCTTGTCCGGGGCGTTGCAGATCAACACCATGTCGCAACCGGCCGCCAATGCCGCGTGCGCTCCGTCGACCACGCCGCCGGCGACGCTGGCGCCTTCCATGCTGAGGTCGTCGCTGAAGATGACGCCGGCAAAGCCGAGGTTTTTGCGCAGGATCGTCAGCCACTTCTTCGAAAAGCCGGCCGGGTTCGGGTCGACTTCCGGATAGATCACGTGCGCCGGCATCACCGCCGCCAGGCTCATGCCGAGCCAGTCGTAGGGCGCGGCGTCCATCGCCAGGATTTCCTTGCGGCCGCGCGGATCGACCGGAATCGCCACGTGCGAATCGGCCTGGACGAAGCCGTGGCCGGGGAAATGCTTGCCGCAGTTGGCCATGCCGGCCAGCGCCAGGCCGTGATTCAGGCTCTTGGCCAGCAGCGTGACGACACGCGGATCGTGGTGAAAGGCACGGTCGCCGATCACGCCGGACGCGCCGTAGTCGAGGTCCAGCACCGGCGTGAACGACAGGTCGACGCCGCAGGCGCGCAATTCCGCCGCCAGCACGAAGCCGGCCGCGGTCGCCATGCGGGTGGCGCCGAGCACGTCGCGCTCCCACAATTCGCCGAGCCGGCGCATCGCCGGCAGGCGGGTAAAGCCGTCGCTCCTGAAGCGCTGCACGCGGCCACCCTCATGGTCGACCGCGATCAGCACGCCCGGGCGCGCGGCATGGATCGCCGCCGTCAATGCGGTCAGCTGGCGCCGGTCCTGGTAATTGCGCGCGAACAGGATCACGCCGCCGGTCAGCGGGTGGCGGATGCGGCGCAGGTCGTCCTCGTCCAGGCGGGTGCCGACCACGTCCAGCATCACCGGGCCGAGCGGCCGGGCCGGCGCGACAGCCGTTTCTGGGACAGGCTTCATTTCTTCTCCACTATCACGAACGCCAGCGCATAGTCGGCTTCGTCGCTGATCGACACCTGCGCGGTAAGGCCGTTCTGTTCCATGAATTCGCGCAGCGCGCCGCTGGCCACCAGCACCGGCTTGCCGGAAGGCGCATTCAGCGTCTGCAGCGCGCGCCAGGTCATCGGCATGCGCATGCCGAGCCCGACCGCCTTGGAAAACGCTTCCTTGGCGGCGAAGCGAGTGGCCAGGAAGCGCAACCCGCGCGCCTCGAACTTGGCCTTGCGGCGGCGGTATTTTTCCAGTTCGTCGGCGCCGAGGATCTTTTCGGCGAAGCGCTCGCCGTTGCGCGCCAGCGCTTCCTCGATGCGCGGGATGCGGACGATGTCGGTGCCGATGCCGTAGATCATCGGCCGCCCTGCCGGCGCGCCGCCACCATGATCGCCTTCATCTCGCGCACCGCGTTGTCCCAGCCGGTGAACACCGCCTGCGCGACGATCGCATGGCCGATGTTCAGTTCGGCGATGTCGGCGATCGCGGCGATCGCCTGCACGTTGGTGTAGTGCAGGCCGTGGCCGGCGTTCACCTTCAGGCCGCGCCGCATGCCTTCCGCCACCCCCTGCCGCACCCGCTCCAGCTCGGCCTGCTGCGCGGCGCCGGCGGCATTCGCGTAGCGGCCAGTATGCAACTCGATCACCGGCGCGCCGACCTCGGCCGCGGCCTGGATTTGCGCCGGCTCTGGGTCGATGAACAGCGAGACGCGGATGCCTTCCGCCTGCAGCTGCCGCACCGCCGCCTGCACCTGCGCGAAATGGCCGACGACGTCGAGACCGCCTTCGGTGGTGACTTCGTCGCGCCGCTCCGGCACCAGGCAGGCATCCTGCGGCCGGATGCGGCAGGCGAAATCGAGCATCTCGGTGGTCACCGCCGCTTCCAGATTCATGCGGGTGCGCAGCCGCGGCCGGATCGCCTCGACGTCGGCGTCCTTGATGTGGCGCCGGTCCTCGCGCAGGTGCAGCGTGATGGCGTCGGCGCCGGCATCTTCGGCCAGCAGCGCCGCCTTCAGCGGATCGGGATAATCGGTGCCGCGCGCATTGCGCAGCGTGGCGACGTGGTCGATGTTGACGCCCAGTTCGATGGTGGCGGGATTCGGCTGCAAAAAGCTCATGGCAATCGTTTTTCGGAAAAGAAGGAAGCGCGGCGGCGACGCTAGTTTACAACTGCATCAGGTCGATCAGGATCTGGCGCGTATTCAGCGGCGCGCCGCCCAGGTGGTGCGCCAGCAGAAAGCGCATCAGGAACTTGCTCTGGCTCTGGGTGGCAGCATCGCCATAGTCTTCGCGCTCCATGTCCAGCAGCGTCTTGCCGGCCACCCGCGGCCAGGCGTCCGACGGCAGCGCCGGGCGCGGGCCGCGCTCGGGATCGACCACATACTGCCGCTGCGGCTCGACCGGCTTGCCGGTCGCGGTGCACAGCGAGAAATCGCCGGCGACGCCGGTTTCCTTCAGCAGCGCGCGCTCGAACTGGCGCAGCACGATCGGCGCCGGCTCGTCATGCGCCAGCTGGTTCAGCGTCGCCACGTAGCGGTCGAACAGCGCCGGATGCGGATCGTCGCGCGCCAGCAGCTTGACCAGCAGCTCGTTCAGGTAGAAGCCGCACAGCAGCGCCGAACGCTCCAGCGGCGGCATGCCGCCGACCCATTCGGCGGAGGTCAGCGTGCGCATTTCCGATTTTCCGCTCCAGCCCAGCGCCAGCGGCTGGAAGGTCTGCAGCACGCCACGCAGTTTCGAATGCGGGCGCTTGGCACCCTTGGCCACCAGCGCCACGCGACCGTAGTCGCGCGCGAACACCTCGATGATCAGGCTGGTTTCCTTGTACGGGTGGCTGTGCAGCACAAAGCCCGGCTGGTGGCTGACGCGATGCGCCCTTTCCGGCTGCGCACGCGGGCGCGGCGCCTGCTGTGTGGCGCCGGCATCGACGGCGGGCGGGCTGGGCAGCGGGCTCGAATCCGGTTCGATGGCGATCACGTCCATGCGCGGCAGCGCTTATTCGTAGCCGTAGGCGCGCAGGCCGGCTTCGTTGTCGGCCCAGCCCGATTTCACCTTGACCCAGATTTCCAGATACACCGGACCGCCGAACAGGCGCTCCATGTCGAGCCGCGCCTGGGTCGAGATTTCCTTCAAGCGCTCGCCCTTCCTGCCGATCAGCATCGACTTGTGGCTGTCGCGCTCGACCAGTACCGCCGCAAACACGCGCCGCAGATTGCCTTCCTGTTCGAACTTCTCGATCAGCACCGTGCTGGTGTATGGCAGTTCGTCGCCGACGAAGCGGAACACCTTTTCACGGACGATCTCGGCCGCCAGGAATTTTTCGCTGCGGTCGGTGATGTCGTCGGCGTCGAACATCGGCGGATTGTGCGGCAGGTGACGGCGGATTTCGTCCTGCAGGTTGCGCAGCTGGAAGCCCTGCTTGGCTGAGACCGGCACCACCGCGGCGAACGGATGGTGTGCCGCGACCCGCTGCGCGAACGGCATCAGCAGCGCCTTGTCCTTGACGTGATCGGACTTGTTGAGCACCAGGATCACCGGCACCTCGCTCGGCAGCAGATCGACCACCTGTTGGTCGGCCGGGCCGAAGCTGCCGGCCTCGACCACGAACAGTACGACGTCGACGCCATCCAGCGCGGTGGTCACGGTCCGATTCAGGGTGCGGTTCAGCGCATTCGCATGACGGGTCTGGAAACCCGGCGTATCGACATAGACGAACTGCGCGTCGTCGGTGGTTTGGATGCCGGTGATGCGGTGCCGCGTGGTCTGCGCCTTGCGCGAGGTGATGCTGACCTTGGCGCCGATCAGCGCATTCATCAGCGTCGACTTGCCGACGTTCGGACGGCCGACGATGGCGATGGCGCCGCAACGGAAATCGGCGGAGGGAACGGCTTCGGTCATGCGCTTTTCGGTTGGTGGGAAGGGAGCGGATCGGTGCCGCCGGGCTCTGCGGCTCTGGCTTCGGCTGACCTGGCGGCGGACTTGCGTGCCGCGGCTTCGCCATCGACGGGCGGCGCCGTGGTCTTGGCCTCCACCTTGGCCTCGGTTCTGGCCTCCGCCTTGGCTTCGATCCTGGCCGCCGCCTTCGGTTCGGCCTCGGTCTTGGCCGGCTTGCGCGGGGCCGGCGCATGAGTCGGCGCATCGGGCTGGATCGTGGCGATGCCGGCCAGCTTCAGCTGCGCGGTGCGCGGCTTGCTCTTGCGGGCAGCGGATGGCGATTTCAGCAGCATCGCCTGCGCCACTTCCAGCGCCAGCTTGGCGGCCGCCTGTTCGCCGGCACGGCGGCTGCCGCCGGTGCCGAATACCTGGATATCCAGTTTTGGCACCAGGCATTCGATCTCGAATTCCTGGTTGTGGGCGGCGCCGTGGGTCGCCACCACGTTGTATTGCGGCAATGCAATCTTCTTGCCCTGCAGATATTCCTGCAGCAGTGTCTTGGCGTCCTTGCCGAGCGTCTTCGGATCGACCGTATCGAGGATCGGGATGTACAGCGCGCGCACCACGTCGCGCGCGGCATCGAAGCCGGCATCCAGGAAGATCGCACCGAACAGCGCTTCCAGCGTGTCGGCCAGGATTGACGGCCGGCGGAAACCACCCGATTTCAGCTCGCCCTCGCCCAACCGCAGGAAGTGCGGCAGCTCGAGCCGCTGCGCGATTTCATACAAAGACTGCTGCTTGACCAGATTGGCGCGCACGCGCGACAGGTCGCCTTCGTCGATTTCCGGGTAGCGCTCGAACAGCAGCGAGGCGACCACGCAATTGAGGACCGAGTCGCCTAGGAATTCAAGCCGCTCGTTGTGCACGCTGCCGTGGCTGCGGTGGGTCAAGGCTTGCTGCAACAATGCAGGCTGCTGGAATGCATGGCCTAGCCGCTTTTCCAATAACATGAGTTCCATTCAATCCGCCGCCTGTTGGTTCCTTTTACTGCGTCGCCGTGCGCTTGCCAGCCGGTCGCCGGGCGGTGGTGCCCGTGTATTCAATCAGCAGGCTGGCCGGACCGAACAGCGGGATCTTCTTCGGGTAGGCGAAGCTGATCTCGATGTCGTCGCCGTCCTTGACGATTTCCAGGTCCTTGCCGGAGATCGAGTCGATGTAGCCGACGTCGGTCTGGCGGTCGAAGGCAGCCTGGATTTCGGGAATCGTATTGCCGGCCGTCTTCGCGCTCGCCACCGCCTTCTTGATCGAGTAGTACTCGACCACCGTCGGCACCACCTTCATGCCCAGCACCCCGAGCGCGCCCAATAGCGCCAGCACGAAGATCAGTCCGACCAGGGTGATGCCGCGCTGCCTGCGATCCGCTCCGTATTCCATTCTCCCCTCCTCCCGAACGCGTTTATTGGAAACTGCCGATGCGCTTCAAGTTGCCGAGATTCATCCACACGAAAAATGCCTTGCCGACGATGTTCTGATCCGGGACGAAGCCCCAGTAGCGGCTGTCCAGGCTGTTGTCGCGATTATCGCCCATCATG
This sequence comes from Burkholderiaceae bacterium, assembly GCA_049683695.1. GTDB lineage: Bacteria > Pseudomonadota > Gammaproteobacteria > Burkholderiales > Burkholderiaceae_D > DATJCV01. The sequence goes on along the minus strand of JBAUJK010000265.1, from coordinate 21,439 downwards.
AAATAGTGTCCGGCCGGCACGGTGCAGGCAAACCCTTCCAGATCATAGGTGCACAGCTCGTGCTGCGGGAAGGCGTCCGGGTTCGGCACATAGGACGGCGCCCGCTCGTCGTTCAGAATCCGGTGCTCGACACCGGACAGGTTTTCTTCGTACTGCTGCGAGTAGCTCAAGTGCTCCTCGTCCAGGTAATCGGGCAGCTGTTTGTAAGAAAGCGCTTTACCATTGATCGTTAAGCGCTTGTTTCTATACACAATTTTATCACCAGGCACGCCGATCACGCGCTTGATGTAGTCAAGCGACACGTCCTTCGGGTACTTGAACACCATGACGTCGCCGCGCTGCGGCTGATTCATTTCGATGATTTTCTTGTTGATGATCGGCAGCCGGATACCGTAGGTGAACTTGTTTACCAGGATCAGATCGCCGACCTGCAGCGTCGGCACCATCGAGCTGGACGGGATCTTGAACGGTTCGTACAAGAAGGAACGCAGGAAGAACACCAGCGCGATCACCGGGAAGAAGCTGCCCGAATACTCGATCCAGGCCGGCTGCCGCAGCAGGCGCGCTTCCAGCGCGGCACGGCCGCCGGTTTCCGGCTTGATGCCATCTGCCGCCAGCCGCGCATTGCGAGAATCGAAGTCGGCCAGCGCCGCGTCGGCCCGCACGCGCCGCTGCCGGGCCAGGTAGAACACGTCCAGGCACCAGATGATGCCGGTGCCGACCATCAGCACGAACAGGATCAGCGCGAAATTGCCCAACACCGATTGCACAGTCATTTCTCGTCCACTTGTAAGATTGCCAGAAACGCTTCCTGCGGGATTTCCACCGAGCCGACCTGCTTCATCCGCTTCTTGCCGGCCTTCTGCTTTTCCAGCAGCTTGCGCTTGCGGCTGATGTCGCCGCCGTAGCATTTGGCCAGCACGTTCTTGCGCAGCGCCTTGACGTTTTCGCGCGAGATGATGTTGGCGCCGATCGCTGCCTGGATGGCGACGTCGAACATCTGGCGCGGGATCAGCTCGCGCATCTTGGCCGCCACCGCGCGGCCGCGGAACTGGCTGTTGGCGCGGTGCACGATGATCGCCAATGCGTCGACCTTTTCACCGTTGATCAGCATGTCGACCTTGACCACGTCGGACGAGCGGTATTCCTTGAATTCGTATTCCATCGACGCATAGCCGCGTGAGGTCGACTTCAGCCGGTCGAAGAAGTCCAATACGATTTCCGCCATCGGCATCTCGTAGGTCAGCTTGACCTGCTTGCCGTGGTAGCTCATGTCCATCTGGATGCCGCGCTTCTGCGTGCACAGCGTGATCACCGAGCCGACGTATTCCTGCGGCATGTACAGGTTGACGGTAACGATCGGCTCGCGGATGTCCTCGATCTTGGACGGCTCCGGCATCTTGGACGGGTTGTCGACCATGATCATGCTGCCGTCGCGCAGCTGGACTTCGTAGATCACCGTCGGCGCGGTGGTGATCAGGTCCATGTCGAACTCGCGCTCGAGCCGTTCCTGCACGATTTCCATGTGCAACAGGCCAAGGAAGCCACAGCGGAAGCCGAAGCCGAGCGCCTGCGACACTTCCGGTTCGTACTGCAGCGCAGCATCGTTCAGCTTGAGCTTTTCCAGCGAATCGCGCAGCGCGTCGTACTGGTTGGCCTCGACCGGAAACAGGCCGGCAAACACCTGCGGCTGCACTTCCTTGAAACCGGGCAAGGGCGCGGCGGCCGGGGCCGACGCCAAGGTCACCGTGTCGCCGACCTTGGCCGCCTTCAACTCCTTGATGCCGGAGATGATGAAGCCGACCTGGCCAGCCGACAGCGTCTCGCGCGCGACCGACTTCGGCGTGAACACGCCGACGCTTTCAACCAGGTGCTGCGATTCGGTCGCCATCAACAGGATCTTGTCCTTCGGCCGCAGCGTGCCGTTGACGATGCGCACCAGCATCACCACGCCGACGTAGTTGTCGAACCAGGAATCGATGATCAGCGCCTGCAATGGCGCGGCCGGGTCGCCCTTCGGCGGCGGCACCTTGGCCACCAGCGCCTCCAGCACGTCCTCGACGCCAAAGCCGGTCTTGGCCGAGCAGCGCACCGCATCGGAGGCGTCGATGCCGATCACTTCCTCGATCTCGGCGCTGGCGTTTTCCGGCTCGGCCGACGGCAGGTCGATCTTGTTCAGCACCGGCACCACCTCGACGCCAAGATCGAGCGCGGTATAGCAGTTGGCGACCGTCTGCGCCTCGACGCCCTGCGAGGCGTCAACCACCAGCAGCGCGCCCTCGCAGGCCGACAGCGAACGGCTGACTTCATAACTGAAGTCGACGTGGCCGGGCGTGTCGATCAGGTTCAGGTTGTAGGTGACGCCGTCGCGCGCCTTGTAGGTCAGCGCGGCGGTCTGCGCCTTGATGGTTATGCCGCGCTCACGTTCGAGCGCCATCGAATCCAGTACCTGGGCTTCCATTTCGCGGTCGGACAGGCCGCCGCACAGCTGAATGATGCGATCAGCCAGCGTCGACTTGCCGTGGTCGATGTGGGCGATGATGGAAAAATTGCGGATGTTGTTCATAAAGTCACGGGCGGCGGCCGGCCGCGAGGCTGGCACCTGCCCTGCAATGTTCAGGAGGCGATTGCAAAAAAGGCGCTCCGGCGGGGGCAAATTCCCCAGTTGAGCGCCTTGTTGCACGAGACATTCGTCGGCGCCATTTTACCGGATTTCGGTCGGCAAAAGCCCGTGCGCCGGCCACCGGCGGGGCCGCCATGACTACCGCCGACCTGGCGCCTGCGCAGGTACCGATGCGTTCCGGCTTGTGCGACTTGACCTGCTCTCGTCCGAGCAATCTAAGGAAACCAGGGAGTATGCTCGAAAAACACTCTATCTCGGAGACAGGACAAGCGGCTTTAAAAATACACCATCCTGTATATTCGGTAGCCATGAACCGCGGCCGGATCAGAAATGCGTCAGGAATTCCCTGACCTTCGCTTCGTCGAGGAAATAATGGCAGAGCTGCAACGGCACTGCGCCGGCGCGGCGGCCCACCAGCACCGGCACCAGCTCGTCGTACTGCGCCACCAGGGCCGGGTCGGCGTCGACGTCCACCACTTCCAGCGCAAAGGAATGGTCCTGCCGCAGCGGCTGCAATGCGTCACGCATCTGCTCGCACAGGTGGCAATAGGAACGGGAATACAGGATCAGCGTCGGCGGGAAACGGTCAGGCATCGGGCGGGGCTTCACAAGAAAAAGGGCTGCCGGCGCAAACCGGCAACCCCGTCACGGCGCAAGGCGCCCGGCCTCAGTTCGGACGCAGCGGCACGAACTGCGAGGAATCGCCGCGGCGCACCAGCAGCACCGCCATCCGCTTCGGCTCCAGCTTGGCCACCAGCGCGTTGAATTGCTTGGCGTCCTTGATGTCGGTGTTGTTCAGGCGCTGGATGATATCGCCCGGACGCAAGCCGGCGCGGGCGGCCGGACCTTCGGCCGTTTCGACCAGGACGCCGGCGTCGACCTTCGCTTCCTTCTTCTGCGCCTCGGTCAGATCGCTGACGCCAAGGCCCAGGCTGTTGACCACCTGCGGTTCCTGCTGCGGCTTTTTCTGCTCGGGCTTGGCTGCGCCTTCCGGCTCCAGCTCGGCCACCGTCAGCGGGATGTCGCGCGTCGCACCCTTGCGCCAGATCGTCACCGTGGCGCGCGCGCCCGGCTTGGTGGCGCCGACCAGCCGCGGCAGGTCGCTGGTCTTCTCGATCGGCGTACCGTCGAACTTCAGGATGATGTCGCCGGCTTCCAGGCCGCTCTTCGCGGCCGGGCCGTCCGGCTCGACGCGCTGGACCAGGGCGCCCTGCGCCTTGGCCAGGCCAAGCGATTCGGCCACGTCCTTGGTCACTTCGCCGATCTGCACGCCGATGCGTCCGCGCGTCACGCGGCCGTTGGCCTTCAACTGGTCGGCCACCCGCATCGCCTCGTCGATCGGCACCGCGAACGAAATCCCCATGTAGCCGCCGGAGCGGCTGTAGATCTGCGAATTGATGCCGATTACCTCGCCGCGCATGTTGATCAGCGGGCCGCCGGAATTGCCCGGGTTGACTGCGACGTCGGTCTGGATCAGCGGCAGGTAGTCGCCGGTGTCGCGCGCCTTCGCCGACACGATGCCGGCAGTGACGGTGTTGGCCAGGCCGAACGGCGAGCCGATCGCGACCACCCATTCGCCGGCACGCACCTTCTGCGAATCGCCGATCGTCAGCCGTGGCAGATTGCTGCCCTCGATCTTCACCATGGCGACGTCGGTGCGCTTGTCCACGCCGATGATCTTGGCCTTGAATTCGCGCTTGTCGGTCAGCGTGACATAGACCTCACTGGCGCCTTCCACCACATGCGCATTGGTCATTACGTAGCCATCGGCCGAAATGATGAAACCGGAACCGACGCCGCGCGGTACCACCTGTTCCTCCTGCTGCGGCGCCGGCGTGCGGCCGCGCGGCGTCGGCGTCTGCTGACGCGGCATCGGAATGCCGAAGAAGCGGCGGAAGAATTCCTGCATTTCCTCGTCTTCACCGCCCGGCATCCCGGGCTCGACCTTGACCTTTTCAGTGGTACGGATATTGACCACCGCCGGTCCGACCTTCTCGACCATGTCGGCAAAATCGGGCAAGCCGTTCACGGACGCGGCCGATGCCGCGGCCAGGCCGGTGATTGCCGGCGCGGCCAGGGCGCCGGCGCCGAACAGGACAGCAAACAGGGTATTGCGGAAAAAAGGCGTCGTCTTCATGGTTTTATTATTTGGTCTTGAGTTCAATCGAATTGGCGATCTGCCGGATTGCCGCCGGCGGCACCTCCCCTACTACAGTCAACCAGTAGTCACCGAGCCGCTTGCCGACAATACTGGTCGCGCCCTGCCGCATCGAACCTTCGGTGCGGCTCTGGCTGCCCGGCTCGATGAAGATCGAAATCGCCGCCAGTCCGTCCGAAAAGACGATCTGCGACACTTCGCGCTGGCTCGGCTGGGCATTGTCATGGGCGGCGGCACTGGTGCCGCCTTGGGCTGGCGTATCGGACACCAGCCGCCGCAGTTCGCGGATGCGGGTGAATCCGGGCGGTACCGACTTCACCACCCAGTTGGACAGGTCGACCTGCTCCATCACCGCATTCTCGACATGCCAGCCGGCGGTGCTGGTCACACTGGGGCGCACCTGGCGGCGGTCGATATTGCCGATGCCGAGCTGGGTGAAGGCGATCTGTTCGATCACTTCATCCTTTTCGTTCAGGGTTTGCGCGCGCAACAGCAGGCCGGTCGATTTTTCCGCCCACAGCTTGTAGCCATAGCGCGCATCGTCCTTCGGCGTCAGTACCACCGCCTGGCACTCGTAGCCGGCGACACGACCGGTTTCGCCCTTGCGGATGTCGTAGTGCTGGGCCAGATCGGACGGCGCGGCGGCGACGATCGCCGGGAACACGTCCTTGGTGACGCGCTTCTCGATCAGCACCGTGCGGGTCTCAGGCAGGTAGCAGGTGATTTCCTCGTTGGTGCGGATGTATTCGCGCGCCTTGCCGTCGAGGACTTCGAGCTTCTCGATCTCGTTGCGGCCATCCAGCAGATGGGTGATGCGCGACGCGCGCACCAGATTCCCCTGCTGATAGATGAAAGTTCCGGTGTAGTTCAGCCGCTGCGCCGCAGCCTGGATCTTCTTCAGCAAAACCTGCGCGTCCTGCGCTTCGGCCGGTTGGTCCATCGGCACGTTGCTGGCTGCCTGGGCAGCAAATCCGAAGAAGGCGTACAGCGCAACGACAAACTTCAGCAATACCACTGTTTGCCCCATATTGATCATTTACCCGGAGTGGAAGCAAACGAGGAAGAGCGGGCGAATTGCGCGGTGCTGTAGACCGACGAAGAAAACCGCTGGTGTGCGAACAGGTACTCGTCGATGCGTGGATCACGCAGAATCACTTCTTCCGGTTCCGCCGCGGCTGCCTTGGTCTTGGCCACCGCTGCCACCGGCGCTACGCCGGCGGTGGTTTCCATCGCAGCATTCGCCAGCACCGGTTGCCCGACAGGGGTGGCTGCTACCGTAACAGGGGCATCGTCGGTTCCGGCCACCATCATTTGCGGCGTGGTGATGAAGGCGACCGTCGCCACCGCAGCAGCGGCCACCATGCCGGGGAGCGCGAAGCGCTTCAGGGCGCGCCGTGAAGGCAGGACGACACCGACGTCGGGAACGACGATCGCCTCGACCGCCGCCGCTTCACGTGCCGGCGCCAGGGCCGGCGCGATGATGATCGGCTCCGCTTCCAGGCGATCGAACAGCCGCTGTGAGAAATCGGGACTCAATTCGAGTGCCATCTCGTCCGAACGCAGGACGTCACCGATCCGATGGTAGATTTCCCAGGTATCCCGCCCGCCGGCATGCCGCAGCGCGGCCAGCGCCGCCTCGGCCTCGAAATCGCCAAGTTCGCCGTCCACCAGCGCGGAAATCTGTTCCTGAGTCATGTTCGTATTCATATCCTACCTCGTTAAGCAGAACTGCCCTGTTTCCCAAACCACTGCGTCGCTTGGCTCACCAGCGCTTGTCGATCGCCGTATCCAGCAACGGCCTCAATTTTTCGGCAATGGCTTCGCGCGCCCGGAAGATGCGGCTGCGCACGGTTCCGATCGGGCATCGCATCGCTTCAGCGATTTCGTCGTAGCTCAAGCCCTCGATCTCGCGCAGGGTGATGGCCATGCGCAACTCATCGGGCAGCGCGTCCATGGCGAGATTGACGGTTTGGGCAATCTGCTTTGTGGCTAGCATTGACTCAGGCGTGTTGATATCTCTTAGGTGCTCGCCATCATCAAAAGTTTCTGCCTCCTCGGCGTCCGCCTCGGTCGAAGTCGGCGCCCTGCGCGCCTGGGTGACCAGATAGTTTTTGGCGGTATTGATGCCGATCCGGTACAGCCACGTATAAAAGGCGGAGTCCCCCCGAAACTGCGGCAGCGCGCGATAAGCCTTGATAAAGGATTCCTGCACCACGTCTTCCGCCTCCGCCTGGTCGCGCACCAGCCGCGACACAAGCCGCATCAACTTCCGCTGGTACTTGGTCACCAATAATTCAAATGCTTTTTTATCGCCGCGCTGGACGCGTTCGACAAGCAACTGATCTATATCGCGTTCTGTCGTCAATCGCCATTCCCTTGTTCTATTGCAACAACCGCGCGACTTGAAACATTGACTGGGCGAAACACAATAAGTTCACCAAAATACAAGGTCTCTCGTACCCCGACTAGTACTAGTATTTCATGGATTGATGATGAGCGGCGAGCCAGCGGCAAGCGACCGACAGCGCGCGGAAGGTGTCGGTCGGCAGGCAGTCCGGCAATACCGGTACCGTCACCACCGTTTTATCGTCCAATTGCAACCGCAACAGCAGCAGCCATGACCAGATGGTCGAGGCCGGCAGCAGGGTGGCGTTCCTTTGCGGCGGTACCGGAATCCGCCTGCGGCGATGGCGGCTTCCTCGCTCCGGCTCCACCTCGGCAAGTCTAAGCTGTCCGGAGCCGCTTATATGGATATGGAACTCGGTTCTTCTGCGCGCCTGCTGATAAAGAACAGAAAACGCGATGAAAACACCGGCGCCGCCAACTATGAATCGGGGAACCGGGGCAAGTTCTCCCACCAGCCCGGCTCCAATCAGACCGCTCACGGCCAGCACCGCGAAACACATGCCACAGGTGAGGACCCATAAGCGCCTGGATGGCCTCACCACGGCGTACAGAGCGAGCGACATCGGATTCATGTGCGGTGTCGCGCCAGGCGGCACCGCCGGGCGCTAAACCCGCCCGAAAATCAGGGTACCGTTGGTACCGCCAAATCCAAAGGAGTTTTTCATGGCGATGCCGATCGGCATATTGCGCGCGGTGTTGGCGCAATAATCGAGATCGCAGGCGGGATCCTGGTTGAAGATATTGATGGTCGGCGGCGATAATTGGTGATGCACCGCGAGCACGGTAAATACGGATTCCAGACCGCCGGCGCCGCCCAGCAGGTGCCCGGTCATCGACTTGGTCGAGTTGACCACGATGTCCTTCGCACGCGCACCCAAGGCGCGCTTGATCGCGACCGTTTCGGCGATGTCGCCCAACGGTGTCGAGGTGCCGTGTGCATTGACATAGTCGACCTGCCCGGCATCGATGCCTGCGTTGTTCATCGCCGCCACCATCGAGCGGCGAGCGCCGTCGCCGTCTTCCAGCGGTGCGGTCATGTGGTAGGCATCCGCGCTCATGCCGAACCCCAACACCTCGGCGTAAATCTTGGCGCCGCGCGCTTTTGCGAACTCGTACTCTTCCAGCACCATCACGCCGGCGCCCTCGCCCAGCACGAAGCCGTCGCGATCCTTGTCCCATGGGCGCGAGGCGGTAGCCGGATCGTCGTTGCGCGCCGACAGCGCCCGCGCCGAAGCGAAACCGCCGAGGCCGAGCGGGGAGATGGTCGATTCGGCGCCGCCGGCGATCATGACGTCCGCGTCACCATATTCGATCATGCGCGCCGCCATGCCGATGCAGTGCAGGCCGGTGGTGCAGGCGGTGACGATCGCGAGGTTCGGCCCTTTCATTCCATATTTGATGGAAAGATTGCCGGAAATCATGTTGATGATCGATGCCGGCACGAAGAACGGGCTGATCCGGCGCGGACCGCGGTTGGTCAATTCGGCGTGCGTCTCTTCGATCAGCGGCAAACCACCGATGCCGGAACCGACCAGTACGCCGATTCGTTCGGCATTTTCTTCGGTGACTGCCAAACCGCTGTCCTGAATCGCCTGGATCGCTGACGCCATGCCGTAATGGATGAAGGTATCCATATGGCGCGCTTCCTTGCCCGGAATGTATTCCTCGACATTGAAGTTCTTCACTTCCCCGGCGAAGCGGGTAGAGAAGGGAGTGGCGTCGAATTTGGTAATGTTGGCGATGCCGGATTTGCCGGCCACGATGGCGTCCCATGCTTCGGCAACGGTATTGCCGACCGGGGAAACGCAACCCAGTCCGGTGACGACGACGCGGCGTTCTCGTTTGCGGCTCAAGCAGTTACTCCTCGGATCGATGCAGTCCAATCAGGCCTTGACGTGCGCCTTGGCGTAATCGATCGCCTGCTGCACGGTGGTGATCTTCTCGGCTTGTTCGTCGGGAATTTCCATTTCGAATTCGTCTTCGAGAGCCATCACCAGTTCGACCGTATCGAGCGAATCGGCGCCAAGATCGTCGACGAAGGAAGATTCGTTCTTGATGTCGGCTTCGGCCACACCTAATTGCTCGGCGACGATTTTCTTAACGCGTTGTTCGATGTCGGACATGCTATGCCTCCAGATTGTGGGTTACAGAAAGTGCGCGCATTTTATCAGGTTTGCGCAGTGAGATTTCAGATTTAGCTTCTGCTTTCAACATTGACCAAACTTGCATCAAAAGCGGATAAGCAAGCCTTAATTCATGTACATGCCGCCGTTTACATGAAGCGTGGTGCCGGTAATGTAGGCCGCTTGCTTGGAGGCGAGAAAGGCGACCGCGGCAGCGATTTCCTCCGGCTTTCCCAGGCGCCCGAGCGGAATTTGCTGCAGGATCGCGGCGGCCTGCTCCTCGCTCAGGACCTTGGTCATGTCGGTATCGATGAAGCCGGGGGCGACGCAGTTGACCGTGATGTTGCGGCTGCCGATTTCGCGCGCCAGCGCCCGGCTCATGCCGGCCACGCCGGCCTTGGCCGCCGCATAGTTCATCTGCCCGGGATTGCCGGCTGCTCCTACCACCGACGTGATGTTGATGATACGCCCGTGCCTGGCTTTCATCATCCCGCGCAGCACCGCCCGCGACAGGCGCGCCACCGCGGTCAGATTGGTGGCGATCACCGCCTCCCATTCCTCGTCCTTCATGCGCATCGCCAGCTGGTCCTGCGTAATACCGGCATTGTTGACCAGGATCGACAGACTGCCGAAGTCCTTCTGGACACCATCGATCGCGGCCTGACACTGGGCCGCATCGTTGACGTCGAGAACGATGCCACGGCCCGGCACCGGGGCCGCCTGCAGGTATTCGGTGATCGCCGCCGCTCCCGCTTCGGAAGTGGCGCTGCCGACCACGGTCGCCCCCTGGCGCGCCAGCTCCTGCGCAATGGCGCGGCCGATTCCGCGCGAGGCGCCGGTCACCAGCGCCACTTCTCCATTCAGATTCAGATTCGCGTTTTCCATGTTTACCGCAATAGTTCCAGTATCTTGTCCAGCGACGCCTGATCGACGATCGCGTCGCCGGTCAGGTTGCCGTCGATGCGCTTGGTCAGGCCGGCCAGGACTTTGCCCGGACCGCATTCGATCACGTACTGCACCTCTTGCGCCGCCATTGCCTGTATCGTTTCGACCCAGCGCACCGGGCTGGCGGCCTGCCGCACCAGCGCATCCTTGATGTGCTGCGGATCGCTTTCGATGGCGACGTCGACATTGTTGATCAGCGGAATGCGCGGCGCGGCAACGGCGAGCGGCGCTAGGTAGTCGCGCAGGCGGTCCGACGCCGGCTTCAGCAGCGACGAATGGAACGGCGCCGACACTGGCAGCACCAGTGCCCGCTTGGCGCCCTTGCCCTTGGCGATCTCGCAAGCGCGCGCCACCGCCGCTGACTGCCCTGCGATCACGACCTGCGCAGGGGCATTGAAATTGACCGCCTCGACTACCTCGCCCTGCGCTGCCTCGGCGCAGGCGGCACGCACGTCGTCATCGGACAGGCCGAGAATGGCAGCCATGCCGCCCTGTCCGACCGGCACCGCTTCCTGCATCGCCTGGGCGCGAAAGCGCACCAGCGGCAAAGCGTCCTGGAAGGAAATCGCGCCGGCGGCCACCAGCGCCGAATATTCGCCCAGGCTGTGGCCGGCGACCAGCGCCGGCGCCGCACCGCCGGCGGCGTTCCAGGCACGGAAAAAAGCCACCGCCGCGGTCAGCATGACCGGCTGGGTGTTGGTGGTCAGGTCCAGCTCTTCCTTCGGCCCTTCGGCAATCAGCTTGCCGAGGTCGAAACCGAGAACGGCGGACGCCTCGGCGAGAGTATCCTGCACCGCCGGATTGGCAGCGAATCCATTCAGCATCCCGATCGCCTGCGAACCCTGGCCGGGAAAAACAAAGGCAAATTTGCTCATTCTTCGATCGCTAAAGTTACATGCGCGCCAGTGCCGCGCCCCAGGTGAAGCCACCGCCGACCCCTTCCATCATCACGTGATGACCGGGCTTGATGCGGCCGTCGCGCACCGCCACATCCAGCGCCAGCGGAATCGAGGCGGCCGAGGTATTGCCATGCTGGTCGACGGTGACGATCATTTTTTCGAGCGGAAGGCCGAGCTTGCGGGTGGTGCTCTGCATGATGCGGATGTTGGCCTGGTGCGGGATCAGCCAGTCGATCTGCTCCGCTTGCATGTCGGCCGCCCGCAGCGCTTCAGTCGCCACCTTTTCCAGCACCGACACCGCCAGCTTGAAGACCGCCGGTCCGTCCATGTGCAGAAAAGCACTGCCTTCGACCACACCGCCGCGCACGCCGCCCGGCACGCACAGGATGTCGCCATGCCGGCCATCGGCGTGCAGCCTGGTCGACAGCACGCCGGGCTCGTTCGATGCGCTCATCACTACCGCGCCGGCGCCGTCGCCGAACAGTACGCAGGTGGTGCGGTCCTCGAAATTCAGGATGCGCGAAAACACTTCGGCGCCAATCACCAGCACGTTCCTGTGCGCGCCGGTGCGGATGAAGCTGTCCGCCATCGCCATCGCATAGACGAAGCCGCTGCACACCGCCTGTACGTCGAGTGCCGGGCACAGATTGCCGATGCCTAGCTTGCGCTGCACGACGCAGGCGGTGCTGGGAAAGCCGCCGAAGAAATCCGGGGTCGAGGTGGCGAGGATGATGAGGTCGATCCGGTCCGCCTCCAGCCCGGCCATGTCCAGCGCCTGGCGCGCGGCATGCACGGCGAGATCGCTCGCCTGCACGTCCGGTTCCGCGTAATGGCGCGCCGAGATGCCGCTGCGCGAGACGATCCACTCGTCCGAGGTTTCCACTCCCTTTTCCGCCAGCTGGGCCGCCAGCTCGTGATTGGTCACCCGCCTGGGCGGCAGATAGCTGCCGGTCCCGATGATTTTGCTGTAAAGGCTCATGCTCTTTTCTCTTGGAACGGTTCGGTGGCCGCGGCGGAATCCTTGGCGGCGGCGAGACTTTCGACCTGCGGCATCAATTCGGCGATGGTGGCCGATACGCGCGACAGCACGCCATGATGGGCGGCGTCGAAGGCGCGCTTGATCGCCCAGCCGTATTCATAGGCGTCGGCGCCGCCATGGCTCTTGAAGACCAGTCCGCGCAGGCCGAGCAGACTGGCACCATTGGAGCGGGACGGGTTCATCCGGCGGCTGAAGGATTTGATCGCGCCGCGTGCGATCAGCGCGCCCAGCATGTTCAGCGGGCTGCTCTTGAATTCGGCGGTCAGCACGGTCTTGACGAAGCGCCCCAGGCCTTCGGAAGCCTTCAATACGACATTGCCGACGAAGCCATCGCATACCACCAGGTCAGTGGTGCCCTTGAAGATGTCGTTGCCCTCGACGTTGCCGTAGAAGTTCAGCACGCCCTGCTCGTGATCGGCCCGCAGCAGCTTGGCAGTCTGCTTGACGACGTCGTTGCCCTTGATGTCTTCCTCGCCGATGTTCAGCAGGCCGACCGTGGGACGCGCGATGCCCTCCATCGCCGACACCAGCACCGAGCCCATCAGCGCGAACTGGTGCAGGTGCTGCGGCTCGCAGTCGACGTTGGCGCCCAGGTCGAGCATGTAGGTCGGACGGTCTTTCTGGTTCGGGATCAGCGTGCAGATCGCCGGACGGTCGACGCCGGGGATGGTTTTCAGCACGTAGCGCGAAACCGCCATCAGCGCGCCGGTATTGCCGGCAGAAACGCAGGCCTGCGCCTGCCCGTCCTTGACCAGATTGATCGCCACCCGCATCGACGAATCCTTCTTCCGGCGCAACGCCACTTCGACCGCATCGTCCATCGCGACCACTTCGGATGCGGCAACCACGGTCAGGCGGGGATGGCCGGAAGCCCTGTGCTTCTTGAGCTGGGCGCGGATTTCGTCTTCCAGTCCGACCAGGATCAGTTCGGAATCCGGTTCGCGTTCGACGAATGCAATTGCAGCGGGGACGGTAACCGATGGGCCTTGATCGCCACCCATGCAGTCGATAGAAATTTTAATTGTCATGTTTTGATCTGAGCCACGCTCCAGCCCGCATTATGGGGCACATTCGGCTTGATTCAAAATGACAGAGAGAGGATACCGGGCATGAAAAAGCGGCGCCGGAGAGCCAGGCTCCAGCGCCGCGTTTCGCGTCAAACTGCGATCTTATTCGTCGTTCTTGGTCTTCAAGACCTTGCGTCCACGATAAAAGCCGTTCGGGCTGATGTGGTGGCGCAGATGCGTTTCGCCGGTGGTCGGCTCGACCGCCAGCGGCGGCGCGCTCAGAAAATCGTGCGAACGGTGCATGCCGCGCTTGGACGGGGACTTCTTGTTTTGCTGGACAGCCATGACAACTCCTAAACCATAAGTTTTGAAATTTTAACATACGGCACGGCAAGTTCCTGCCGCGCCCGGTCTTTTACTGCAAATTCCTTGTTTCCGCGCCCGGTTCAGCGCCCTACTGCTTCAACTTCTTCAGCACCGAAAACGGCGATGGCTTTTCCGCGGCCTGCGCGCTGCCGGCGGCGATGCCGTCGGGACAGATTTCATGCTTCGGCGCCGGCGGAATCGCCAGCAACGCATCGTCCTCGACCAGCGCCGCCACATCCATCTGGCGCGAGCCGACGATCACGTCGACGGCATCGTCGGCCAACCGCTCCTCGATCGCATCGGCGCTGGCTTCGTCAGGCGCCAGGACCAGTGCCGAATGGGTCTCGATCCGGCATGGAAACGGCGTCAGGCAGCGCTGGCACATCAACTGCAGCGTGGCCTTCACCGACAGCAGCAGTCGCGGATGTCCGTACTGGTCGGCGCCGCCCTGCAGCGACCATTCGACGCTGCCGGAAGGATCGACACACTCGGCAGCCAGCCGGCCGAGTTCGGCGACGCTGAACTCGCCCTCGGCGCGTTCCTTGAGCCGGCAGAATTCGAAAGCGTCGATCACTAAAGCTTTCATGGCGAAGGCGAGACCGGAAAACCTGCGATAATAACAGGCTTTTCCTTTACCGGTCAAAGTCTTAGCGCATTTTTTCGAGGCGTCCGCGATTTCTCGCGTGGCATTTTGTCGAAAGCGCGCCGCCCTCTTTCCCATGCCCGCCCCGCGCCTGATCCTCGCCTCCACCTCGCGCTATCGCCGCGAGCTGCTGTCGCGCCTGCACCTGCCGTTCGAGACCATGGCACCTGACGTCGACGAAACGCCCGAGGCCGGGGAAACGCCGGCCGCCACGGCGTTGCGGCTGGCGCGCGCGAAGGCGCAGGCAGTGGCCGCGCGCGCTCCGCAGGCGCTGGTGATCGGCTCCGACCAGGTTGCCACCCTGGACGGCGCGCAGATCGGCAAGCCCGGTTCGCACGAACGCGCGCTGCAGCAACTGCAGGCCTTGCGTGGACGGCGGGTGGTGTTCCACACGGCGCTGTGCCTGCTCGACGGGCGCGACGCAGCCAGCGTCCCGCTGCAAAGCGTCGATGTTCAAAGCGTGGTCGTCTTTCGCGACCTGCCGGACACCGAGCTGGACGCCTATTTGCACATAGAACAGCCCTACGATTGCGCTGGCAGCGCCAAGAACGAGGGACTCGGCATCACCTTGCTGGAAAGCATTGAAAGCACCGATCCGACCGCGCTGACCGGCCTGCCGCTGATCGCGCTGACCTCGATGCTGCGCCGCGCCGGTATCCGGTTTTTTTCGAATAACTAGGAGTATGCCGTTTTTTCTGCCGGTACCGGAGATCTAACGTGCCGCCTTCAAAATACACTGCCCAGTATATTTAAATGACCGATAACCCATGGCCGGCACTCTCTACCTGATCCCGAACACCCTCGGCCCGGCCGATCCGGCCCTCGCCGATCCGCTGGCGATGCTGATTCCGGAGCAGGTGCAGCAAATCGCGCGTCGGCTCGATTGTTTCATTGCTGAAAACGCCAAGACCACGCGCGCCTTCCTGAAGCTGCTCGGTCAGCGCGCGCCGTTGGCCCGGCCACTGCAGGAAATCGAGATTGCCGAGCTGAACGTCCATACCGCGGCCGCCGCGCTGCCGGCACTGTTGGCGCCGCTGCTGGCCGGGCGCGACGCCGGCCTGATTTCGGAAGCCGGCGTACCGGCGGTGGCCGATCCTGGCGCCGACCTGGTGCGGCTGGCGCATGCGCGCGGCATCGCAGTACGGCCGCTGGTCGGGCCGTCGTCGCTGCTGCTGGCCTTGATGGCGAGCGGATTGAATGGCCAGAGCTTTGCCTTCCACGGCTACCTGCCGACCGATGCGGCGCAGCGCGGCAAGCGCATCCGGCTCCTGGAAGAGCGCTCGCGCCAGGAGCACCAGACCCAGCTGTTCATCGAAACGCCGTACCGCAACCATGCACTGCTGGCGGCGCTGTGTGCCGGCTGCCATCCGCACACCCTGATCTGCGTGGCGACCGATCTTACGCTCGCCACCGAATCGGTAAAGACGCAAACCGCGGCCGCCTGGAAGGCCGAATTGGCCGCGCGCGCGCTCGATCTGCACAAGAAACCGACCGTCTTCCTGTTGCTGGCGACTGGGGCTTAACGCGCCGCCAAAAACAAAACGACGGCATTGCACCGTCGTTTTGTCCACTGGGATTCCCAATTGATCGAGAGTATTGGGATACTCTCTCATCCGCGTCCGACGCGGTCAATTTGCGCATCCGGGCCAGGCCGCCAGGCGGATCTGCGTCACCGGATGCCGTCGATACAGACAAGGCGAACGATTCGGTCTTCGATAATACGATCCTCCGTGATGCTGCAGACCCCTTCACTATAGAACAGCACCGCAAAGTTGCAAGGGTGGCCGCGCGCCGACCCTTTTCCGTTCAGCGCAACGCCGGCGCGTGCACCGGCGACAGCGCCTTGACCGCGCCGCTGCCGACGGCAGCGCCGAACTTCCTCAGCAACCGATCCGGCAAGCCTTCCTGCTGCGTGTAGTCGACGATGTCCTCGGCCTTGAACAGGTCGCGTGCAACCATGTCGACAGTGCCGAAGCCGTCCGCCAGCCCCATCTCCACCGCGCGCGCGCCGGTCCAGAACAGGCCGGAAAACATTTCCGGCGTTTCCTTCAGGCGCTCGCCGCGGCCCTTGCGCACCGCCTCGATGAATTGCTGGTGGATTTCGGTCAGCATTTGCAACGCATAGTTCTTTTGTTCCTCGTTTTGCGGGCTGAACGGGTCGAGGAAGCCCTTGTTTTCACCGGCGGTCAGCAGGCGCCGCTCGACGCCAAGCTTTTCCATCAGAGCCGGAAAGCCGAAACCGTCCATCAGCACGCCGATCGAACCGACGATGCTGGCCTTGTTGACGTAGATCTTGTCGGCCGCCACCGCGATGTAATAGCCGCCCGACGCACACATTTCGTCGACCACCACGTACAGCGGCTTTTGCGGATATTTCTGGCGCAGGCGGCCGATTTCGTCGTTGATCATGCTGGCCTGGACCGGGCTGCCGCCTGGGCTGTTGATGCGCAGTACCACGCCGACCGACCCGTTGCTCGCATACGCCTTGTCCAGCGCCGCCATCACCGAATCGGCCGACGCCTTGCCATCCGCCTCGATTGTGCCGTCGATCTCGACCAGTGCCGTGTGGCGCTCGATGTTTTCCATCTCGACCGCATTGCGCCCAAACGCCAGCCAAAATCCGAACACGATCACTACTAGCGTCAGGAGCTTCATGAAAATGCCCCAGCGGCGGCGCGCCCGCTGTTCGCGCAGCGAGGCAAACGCCAGTTTTTCCAGCAGCTCGCGTTCCCATCCGCTCTTGGGTGCGGGACCGGCGGCCTGCGGCTGCGGGTTGGAATCGAAGGGATCAGTGCTCATCGTCGTCGCTCGGTGTGGTTATGCCACGGCTCATGCCGTCGCGGGCCTTACATAATCGTCCGGTTGCCAATAGATCCAGCCGTCCCGCTCCAGCACCGCGATCGGATGCAGCCGGCCGCCGCGGCACGGACCGCCGGCGCAGGCGCCGCTTTCCGGCAGGTAGATCGCGCCATGCGTCGAACACATCAGATACAGGCCGCCGGATTCGAAGAATTCGCCTTCCGCCCAGTCCAGCTCGATCGGCACGTGCGCGCAGCGGTTCAGATAGCCACGCACCACGTGGTTGTAGCGGACCACGAATCCGGTTCGCGCCTCGCCACCGGCGGTGACGGGAAAGCGCATTCCCTTGCCGCGTTCGGCCACTTCTGCCGAAGCGCAAACCGGAATCAGCGCATCGGCCGGCATCAGGCGTTTTCCAGCAGCCAGGAATGCAGCTTGCCGACCGAGTCGGCAGCGTACAGCGGATTCAGCGCCGCCAGTTCATGCGGCGGATGGGCGCCGTAGTGCACCGCCACGCCGGCGGCGCCGGCATTGGCCGCCATCAGCAGGTCGTGCGTGGTGTCGCCGATCATCAGCGTGCGCTTCATGTCCTGTCCGAGCTCGCGCGTCAATTCCTGCAGCATCGCCGGATGTGGCTTGGAAAAGGTTTCGTCGGCGCAGCGGGTGGCGTCGAAGAAGGACAACAGCTTGACTGCGTCCAGCGCCCGGTTCAGCCCGACCCGGCTCTTGCCGGTGGCCACCGCCAGGAAATAACCGGCCTGCGACAGTTCCGCCAGCATGGCGCCGGCGCCAGCGAACAGGCTCAGCTCATGATCCTGGGTCAGATAGTGATAGCGGTAGCGCTCCACCATGCGCGCGTAATGCTTCGGCTCCATTTGCGGTACCGCCAGCTGCAGCGCTTCCTGCAGTCCGAGCCCGATCACGTGCGCCGCCACTTCCTCCGATGGGACCGGGAAGCCGAGATCACGGGCCGACGCCTGGATGCAGCGGACGATGGCGGTGGTGCTGTCCATCAGCGTGCCATCCCAGTCGAAGACGATCAGATCGAATTGCTTTCTTGCCATGTTTCCGGCGGCCATGGCCGCCCGCTCCTTCCGTTTCCAGCACCCGCCGCTTCATGCGTTCGGGACCGGCGCCTGTTCCAGGCTGTTCAAAAAATGCGCGCATTCCGGCGGCAGCGGCGCGCACAGCGCGACCTCCTGGCCGGAATCCGGATGCGCGAAGCTGATCCGGTGCGCATGCAGAAACATGCGCTTGAACGCGGCGCGACCCGGCTGTGCCTTGTGCAGCGCGCGGTTCAGGCCGAAGTCGCCGTACTTTTCATCGCCGACGATCGAGAAGCCGCTCGCCGCCAGATGCACACGGATCTGGTGCGTGCGCCCGGTTTTCAGCTCGGCTTCCAGCAACGTGAAGTCGCCGTAGCGGCCAAGGCGCCGGAAAACCGTGTGCGCGGACTGGCCGTCTTCCTGTACCCGCACGCGCCGCTCGCCGTCGGCAGTGGTGTACTTGAACAACGGCAAGCGCACGTGCTGGATCTTGTTGTTCCAGTCGCCGTGCACCAGCGCCAGGTAGCGCTTGTCGATCCGGCCATCGCGCATCTGCGCGTGCAGGTCCGTCAGGGCCGAGCGTTTCTTGGCCAATAGCAGGATGCCGGAAGTATCGCGGTCGAGCCGGTGCACCAGTTCCAGGAAACGGGCCTGCGGGCGCGCCGCCCGCAGCTGCTCGATGACGCCGAAACTGACGCCGGAACCGCCATGGACGGCGACGCCGGCCGGCTTGTCGATCGCCAGAATATGCGCGTCCTCCAGCAGCACCTCGAACTCGGCACCGGGCACGAAGCGCTGCGGCGCTTCCGCCACGCGCAGCGGCGGCACGCGCACCACATCGTCCTGCTGCAGGCGATAGGTCGGGTCGATGCGCCCCTTGTTGACGCGCACCTGGCCAGACCGCAGCACGCGGTAGACATGGCTTTTCGGCACGCCCTTGCATATCCGCAGCAGGAAATTGTCGATGCGCTGGCCGGCCTCTTCGCCGGAAATCTGCAGATGCCGGACCGCGAGCGAGGCGCCGGATGGCGCGGAAGCCGGCGCTGTTTGCGCCGACCCCTCATAAAATCTCGCTAAGTCCTTCATTTTGAATATATAATTGTTTCGCCGCAGTCATAAGGCCGCGGCGCAGTGTAAGAATAAAAAGCACATTCTACACAGGGGCACTTCCCTCAGCCTCGCCAATTCGCAAATTTGAGGGAAAAGACGTGTACGCATCATCCCTGCGCGAATCCAGGCCGCACCGCAGTTGCAGCCGGACAGCGCGCACCGATGTTGGACCGGAATGTTTGGAATACCAGGATAAATCCGGCAAGCCTCTCGCTTCATGCTTGCGGCGCTTGCCGGCCGATGCAGTCGAACCCCGTTTGCCGCCTCTGCTGAACTCTATGTCTCGTTTGGCTCAACCAGTTTGCCCACACCCTGCCGCCGCTGGCGGCGCGTCCGGACGTTCGGATGCGCCGGAAGCAGCCGGGCCCGGCATCCGGCATCCGGCTCAATCGCATCCGCGCCCGACTGCGATGCCGGCATAGCCTGCCGGGCACCGCAGCAGCGCCCTTCCGCCAGACACTCCTTCCGCGCGTACATCCCTGTACTTTTGCCGCCAGCTTCAGCGGGGCGGCATCCAGAGGCCCGCGGGCCACGGAGTGAAACATGAAACGCATGTTGTTCAATGCAACGCAGCAGGAAGAGTTGCGCGTTGCCATCGTCGACGGTCAAAAGCTGATCGACATCGATATCGAAACCGCCGGACGCGAGCAGCGCAAGTCCAACATCTACAAGGGCGTCATCACCCGCATCGAACCGTCGCTGGAAGCCTGCTTCGTCAACTACGGCGAAGAACGGCACGGCTTCCTGCCGTTCAAGGAGGTGGCGCGCAGCTACTTCAAGGAAGGCGTCGACGTGCGCAACGCGTCGATCAAGGAAGCGCTGCGCGAGGGCCAGGAAATCATGGTCCAGATCGAAAAGGAAGAGCGCGGCAACAAGGGCGCGGCGCTGACTTCCTTCGTGTCGCTGGCCGGGCGCTACCTGGTGTTGATGCCGAACAACCCGCGCGGTGGCGGCGTCTCGCGCCGGGTCGAGGGCGAGGACCGGCAGGAATTGCGCGAAACCATGGACAAGCTCGAATTGCCGTCCGGCATGTCGGTGATTGCGCGTACCGCCGGCATCGGCCGCAATGTCGACGAGCTGCAGTGGGACCTGAACTACCTGATGCAGCTGTGGCGCGCGATCGAAGGCGCCGGCCAGTCGGCACCGGGCGCCTTCCTGATCTACCAGGAAAGTTCGCTGGTGATCCGCGCGATCCGCGACTATTTCCAGCCGGACATCGGCGAAATCCTGATCGATACCGACGACATCTTCGAGCAGGCGCAGCAATTCATGACCCACGTGA
Source organism: Burkholderiaceae bacterium (assembly GCA_049683695.1). Lineage (GTDB taxonomy): Bacteria > Pseudomonadota > Gammaproteobacteria > Burkholderiales > Burkholderiaceae_D > DATJCV01. The sequence goes on along the minus strand of JBAUJK010000265.1, from coordinate 993 downwards.
TGCCCGACATGGTGCATCGCGTCAAGCGCTACCGCGACGACGTGCCGCTGTTCTCGCGCTTCCAGATCGAACACCAGATCGAAACCGCCTATTCGCGCACGGTGCCGCTGCCGTCCGGCGGCGCGATCGTGATCGACCATACCGAGGCGCTGGTGTCGGTCGACGTCAACTCGGCACGCGCCACGCGCGGTTCCGACATCGAGACCACCGCCTTCAACACCAACCTCGAAGCGGCCGATGAAGTGGCACGCCAGTTGCGCCTGCGCGACCTGGGCGGGCTGATCGTGATCGACTTCATCGACATGGAGAATTCCAAGAACCAGCGCGAAGTCGAAACCCGCCTGAAGGATGCGCTGCACTACGACCGTGCCCGCGTGCAAATGGGCAAGATCTCGCGCTTCGGCCTGATGGAACTGTCGCGCCAGCGGCTGCGGCCGTCGCTGTCGGAAGGCAGCCACGTGACCTGCCCGCGCTGCAACGGCACCGGCCACATCCGCGACACCGAATCGTCGGCGCTGCAAGTCCTGCGCATCATCCAGGAAGAGGCGATGAAGGAAAACTCGGCGGCGATCCACGTGCAGGCGCCGGTCGATGTCGCCGCCTTCCTGCTGAACGAAAAGCGCGGCGAGATCCTGAAGATCGAAACCCGGCACCGGGTGACGGTGGTGCTGATCCCCAACAAGCACCTGGAAACCCCGCATTACAAGATGGAACGCATCAAGCTGGACGACAGCCGGCTGGAAGAGCCGCAGGCCAGCTACGCGATGGCGGAAAAGGCCGACACCGACATCAGCTATGGCAAGCGGCAGAAGGACGAGGTGCGGCCGCGCCAGGAAGCGGTGGTCAAGGGCATCACGCCGGACCAGCCGGCGCCGGTGTTCGAACGCCGCCAGCCGGAAGCGGCGCCCGCCCCGGCGCCGGTGCTGGTGACGCCGCCGGAGGGCTTCTTCACGCGGCTGCTGAACCTGCTGTTCCGCCCGCGCCCGATCATGC
>JBAUJK010000264.1:0-4731 GCA_049683695.1 Burkholderiaceae bacterium | reverse complement strand
TGCGGGAGCCGGGGCAGGCGCGGGCTTCGGTGCCGGTTGCACGGCGGCCGGCTTGGCCGCTTGCGGCGCCGGCGCCGTCAACGCCGCTTCAGGAGCGGCGATCTGCGCGGCCGGCGCATTGCTGCTGTGCGAAGTGGGCAACAGCCCGGTCATGGCGGCAATGGCAACCAGGCTGGCCAGCGTGACGGCGACGGCGGCGGCGGCGACCAGCGGATGCAGGCGAGGAGAGTTCTTTTTCGTTTCCATGTTTGTTCGGCAATGAAAGGTGATTCAGTGCAAGTATCGCCCGCCAGTTGCCGCAATAAAATCCGAATCGTGTGTCAGCTGTAAGACTTTGTAAGCGTCAATCCTCGCGCCGCAGGTGCGGGAACAGGATGACGTCGCGGATGTTCGGCGAATCGGTGATCAGCATCATCAGGCGATCGATGCCGATGCCGCAGCCGCCAGTCGGCGGCAGGCCGTATTCCAGCGCGCGGATGTAGTCGGCGTCGTAGTACATCGCCTCCTCGTCGCCAGCGTCCTTGGCCTCCACCTGCGCGCGGAAACGCGCCGCCTGGTCTTCCGGATCGTTCAGCTCGGAAAAGCCGTTGGCGATCTCGCGGCCGGTGATGAACAGCTCAAACCGCTCGGTGATGCCGGGCACGGTGTCGGAAGCGCGCGCCAGCGGCGACACTTCGACCGGGTAGTCGACGATGTAGGTCGGCTCCCACAACTGCGCCTCGGCAGTTTCCTCGAACAGCGCCAGCTGCAGCGCGCCGAGCCCGGCCACCGCGAGCGGCGCGGCGCCGAACTTCTTCAGCTCCTGCTTCAGGAAACCGGCATCCTGCAACTGCGCGTCGCTGTAATGCGGCGCGTACTTGCGGATCGCCTCCAGGATCGTCAGCCGCTGGAACGGCTGCGACAGATCCAGTGCCCGCCCCTGGTAGGACAGCACCGCGGTGCCGTGCGCATCGATCGCCGCCTGCCGGATCACGCTTTCGGTGAAATCCATCAGCCACTTGTAGTCGACGTAGGCCGCATAGAACTCCATCATCGTGAATTCCGGGTTGTGGCGCGGCGACACCCCTTCGTTGCGGAAGTTGCGGTTGACCTCGAACACGCGCTCGAAACCGCCGACCACCAGCCGCTTCAGGTACAGCTCGGGCGCGATGCGCAGGAACATCTGCATGTCGAGCGCGTTGTGGTGGGTGATGAACGGCTTGGCGGCGGCGCCGCCCGGAATTGGATGCAGCATCGGCGTCTCCACTTCCATGAAGCCGTGCTGTTCCATGAAGCGGCGGATCGACGACATCGCGGCGGTGCGCGCACGGAAAGTGCGGCGCGTGTCCTCGTTGATGATCAGGTCGACGTAGCGCTGGCGGTACTTGGTTTCCTGGTCGGACAGGCCGTGGAACTTGTCCGGCAGCGGCCTAAGCGACTTGGTCAGCAGCCGCAGCCGGCTGACCTTGACCGACAGCTCGCCGGTCTTGGTCTTGAACAGCGTGCCCTCGGCGCCGAGGATATCGCCGAGGTCGTAGTGCTTGAACGCCTTGTAGGCCGCTTCGCCCAGCAGCTCCTGCGTCAGGAACAGCTGGATGCGGCCGTCGGCGCGCGCACCGGACGCGTCCTGCACGGTGGCGAACGACGCCTTGCCCATGATCCGCTTCAGCATCATGCGACCGGCCACCGCCACCGGCACCTCCAGCGCCGCCAGCTGCTCCGCTTCGACGGCGCCGTACTGCTCGTGCAGCGCAGCCGCTTTGTGCGTCGGCCGGAAGTCGTTGGGGAAGGCCACGCCGTCCTGGCGCAGCGCCGCCAGCTTGGCGCGCCGCTCTGCCAGGATTGCGTTGTCGTCGTTGTCAGCCTGCAGCGTGGAAGTGTTGTCGTTCATGTCGGTTCACGGAAGAAGGCGGCAAGGCGCGGCGCCTGCCGAAGGTTTGCAAATGCATCGTGGCGAGGGAAGGGCGGTGGTGGCCGATGGCCGTCACACGCCCTGTTTCAGCGAGGCGGCGATGAATTCGTCCAGCTCGCCGTCCAGTACCGCCTTGGTGTTGCCGGTCTCGTAATTGGTGCGCAGGTCCTTGATGCGCGACTGGTCCAGCACGTAGGAACGGATCTGGTGGCCCCAGCCGACGTCGGTCTTGGAATCCTCCAGCTTCTGCTGCTCGCTCATGCGCTTGCGCAGTTCCAGCTCGTACAGGCGCGACTTCAGCATGTCCCAGGCTTCGGCCTTGTTGCGGTGCTGGCTGCGGTCGTTCTGGCACTGCACCACGATGCCGCTCGGGATGTGCGTCAGGCGCACTGCCGAATCGGTCTTGTTGATGTGCTGGCCGCCGGCGCCGGAAGCGCGGTAGGTATCGACCCGCACGTCGGCCGGATTGATGTCGATCTCGATCGACTCGTCCACTTCCGGATATACGAACAGGCTGGAAAACGAGGTATGGCGGCCGTTGGCCGAATCGAACGGCGACTTGCGCACCAGCCGGTGCACGCCGGTCTCGGTGCGCAGATAGCCGTAGGCGTAGTCGCCCTCGACCTTGAGGGTGGCGGTCTTGATGCCCGCCACTTCGCCGTCCGACTGTTCCAGGATTTCGACCTTGAAGCCCTTGCGCTCGCAATAGCGCAGGTACTGCCGCAGCAGCATCGAGGCCCAGTCCTGCGCCTCGGTGCCGCCGGCGCCGGCCTGGATGTCGATGAAGCAGTTGTTGGGGTCCATCGGATTGGAAAACATGCGGTGGAATTCCATTTCCTCCACCCGCTTTTCCAGCGCATGCGCATCGTCATCCAAGGCTGCCAAGGTCGCGTCGTCCTGCTCTTCGCGCGCCATTTCGAACAGGTCGCGGGCGTCGCGCAGGTCGGCGTCGATGCCGGTCAGCGACAGCACGATGGTTTCCAGCGATTTCTTTTCGCGGCCGAGTTCCTGCGCGCGCTTCGGGTCGTTCCAGACGTTCGGATCTTCCAGCTCGGCGTTGACCTGTTCCAGCTTCTCCGACTTCACATCGAAGTCAAAGATACCTCCGCAGATCAGTGGCGCGCTCGGCCAGATCTTCTAACAGGGCTTCGAGGGAATTGAGGCGTTCGGCTTCCATGATCAGTCTTCTGCGGGTAAAGGCGAAATTATACGTGAGCGCGCCGGCAGCATCGGCAGGCCCCGGCGCACGCGGCGGCACCGGATGCGGCAAGGCGGCTGCCGACGCTGGGTGTAACCCGGTTTTTTTCGGATATCCCAGGCGACACCGCCTGAGTGGGGTGTAGACATTGGGCAACGTGGAAATACCTCCGCGAGGCCCGACGGCGGTCTTGCCCACCGCCGACCGGACTTCGGCACCGTGATAGGGCCGTCGGCTTCAACGTAGGCTGCCATTATTTTTTCACCGAGCCCGCAGTGCACGGATCAATTCTTCCGCGGTCCGGAGCCGTGCACGACCAAGTTCCCCAGCGACGCTTCCGGCAAAGACACCAGCAAGCGGTCAAGGGAAGCCGCTTGAGACTCCTATTCTCCTGGGAGCGCGAATGGCGTCTCATCGATCAGACGCGCGCCGTTGCGCAACTGCGCTTCGGCCTGCAGGCAAATTCGCGCTACCAGTGTGGCCGCCGGCTCGGTGCTGTGAATCAGGTCGACCGCCTCGCTCGCCCAGACCATCACCGTATCATGGTCATCGGCGGCGACGGCCGCCTGAAACGCCTGCTGTTCGGTTTCCAGCGCGCGTGCCAGTCCGGCCTCATCGTTGTCCCAGCGTGCCATGAAGCGATTGCGCAAGGCGCGGCCGGTAAACCCGGCCGGCCAGTGGTAGCCGCGCACGATGTCGAAGACCCGCGTACGCTGCGTCTGTTCGCCGCCAGCCTCGACCAGGCGCGCTTTGATGGCCGCGCTGCCGAGCGCCTCCGTGCTGGCAAAGAACCGGGTGCCCAGCAACGCCCCCTGCGCGCCGAGCATCAGCGCCGCCGCCAGGCCGCGGCCATCGGCGATGCCGCCAGCGGCAATCACCGGCAGCGGCGCCACGCTGTCGACCACGGCGGGTACCAGCGGTAAGGTTGCGCGTACCGCTCCGTGGCCGCCGCCCTCGGTGCCTTGCGCCACGATCAGGTCGGCGCCCGCCTCCTGGGCCAGCCGCGCGCCGGCGATATCCTGCACCTGGCAGATCAGCTTGCAGCCGGCGTCCTTGATCGCTGCCGCAAAGCGGCGCGGATCGCCGAACGACAACATCACAGCGTGCGGCTGAAACTCCAGCACGTAGCGCAGCAGCGCATCGTCGGCCGCCCAGGTAATCAGACCGACACCCCACGGCCGTTCGGTTTCGGCACGTACCAGCGCCAGTTCGCGCTGCAGCCAATCGCGGTTGCCGTAGCCGCCGCCCACCAGGCCGAGCGCGCCGGCATTCGATACTGCGGCCGCCAGGCGTCCGCCCGCCACGCCGGCCATTGGCGCCAGCACCAGCGGGTATTGCAGCCCGAACAAGGAAGTGAGCGAGGTCGCGATCATGAGGTCTCCTTAAGAGTTGTTGTTGCGCTGGCCGCGCGTGCTGCCAGGCGGGCATCCCATTTGTTCTTTATACACCGAGCCGACACACCGGCACCGGCGGGCCGTGCCTGGCGCCAGTGCCGGTTACCGATCAAAACTCTGCGTGAAGGGAGTATGAGCAAAACACGGACGTATTTTGTCCGAAAGAGAGCGCTTGATAGGGGAGTATTGGCCTGGCAATGCTGCAGCGACGTCGATTTGGGCGAGGCGCCAGCGGCGATACGCAGCGA
>JBAUJK010000263.1:0-1765 GCA_049683695.1 Burkholderiaceae bacterium | reverse complement strand
TTCGGCCAGTGGAATCCGAAGGCGCAGCGGCCGGAACTCTGGGACCTGTACAACACGCGCGTGCATCCGGGCGAAAACATGCGCGTGTTCCCGATCTCGAACTGGACTGAACTGGACGTCTGGCAATACATCGCGCGCGAAAACCTGGCGCTGCCGGAGATCTATTTCGCGCACCAGCGCGAAGTGGTCGAACGCGGCGGCATGCTGGTGCCGGTGACGCCGCTGACGCCGCTGCGCGACGGCGAAACGGCACAGACGCGGATGGTGCGTTTTCGCACCGTCGGCGACATTTCCTGCACCTGCCCGGTGGCGTCGGAAGCCGCCACCGCCGACGCCATCATCGCCGAAACGGCGGTCACGCAAATCACCGAGCGCGGCGCCACCCGCGCCGACGACCAGACCTCGGAAGCTTCGATGGAAAAACGCAAGAAGGAAGGATATTTCTGATGAGCGCCGTACCGACCGCCCACGACCATGCGTCTTCGTCCGAGGCCAGCGCCGGGCTGCTGCGCTTCATCACCGCCGGCTCGGTCGACGACGGCAAGAGCACGCTGATCGGGCGCCTGCTGTACGACAGCAAGGGCATCTTCGCCGACCAGCTGGACGCGATCGGCCGTTCGCGCCACAAGCGCACCGCCGGCGATGCGCCCGACCTGTCGCTGTTGACCGACGGCCTGGAAGCCGAGCGCGAACAGGGCATCACGATCGACGTCGCCTACCGCTACTTCGCCACGCCCAGACGCAAGTTCATCATCGCCGACACCCCGGGCCACGAGCAGTACACGCGCAACATGGTGACCGGCGCTTCCACCGCCGATGCCGCGATCATCCTGATCGACGCCTCCAAGGTCCGCTTCCACGGCGACGGCACGGTCGAGCTGCTGACGCAGACCAAGCGCCATTCGGCGATCGCGCGGCTGCTGAACATCGCGCACGTGGTGGTGGCGGTCAACAAGATGGACCTGGTCGGCTACGACCGGGCGGTGTACGAACGCATCGTCGCCGCCTACCGCGCTTTCGCGCAGCAGATCGGCCTGACCGGCGTGCAGGCGATCCCGCTGTCGGCGCTGGCCGGCGACAACGTGGTCGAGGCCGGCGCCAACATGCCGTGGTACCAAGGCCCGACCCTGATCGCGCTGCTGGAATCGCTGCCGCTCGACGATGCGGCCACCGATGCGCCGCTGCGCTTTCCGGTGCAGCTGGTGGCGCGCCACAACGGCCACGAAGCCGACGGCTTCCGCGGCTACATGGGCCGCATCGAGGCCGGCAGCGTGCGGCGCGGCCAGAAGCTGGCGGTGCTGCCCGGCGGCCACACGGCCACCGTCAAGGACATCCGCACGCTGGAGGGCAGCCACGCCGCCGCTCACGCGGGACAGGCGGTGACGCTGCTGCTGGAAGAGGACATCGACATTTCGCGCGGCGACATGCTGGCCTCGATCGAGCAGCCGCCGGCGCTGCTGTCGGCGGTTGAAGCCGACCTCTGCTGGCTATCGGAAGAGCCGCTCGACGCGCGTCGCAAGTACTGGCTGAAGCACACCACGCGGCAGGTGGCGGCGCGCATCGCCGCGATCGAGTCGCTGTTGGACGTCAACACGCAAGAGCGACGCCCGGCCGAACGGCTGGCGCTGAACGACATCGCGCGCGTTTCCCTGACGCTGCAGCAGCCGATCGCCGCCGACGGCTACGACGCGCTGCGCGCCACCGGCGCCTTCATCCTGATCGATTCCGCCACGCACCAGACGGTGGCGGCCGGCATGGTCCGGCT
>JBAUJK010000262.1:0-13511 GCA_049683695.1 Burkholderiaceae bacterium | reverse complement strand
GGAAGTTCGAACCTGCCGGCATCCCGGTCGCGCCCCCAGTGCGTGAGCAGGTAGGTGGTGAAGCTGGCATCGCAGATCGCGCCGACATGGGCGCCGCCGTCGCCCAGGCCGATGATGCTGTGCGGATCGGCCAGCATTTCGCGCGTGGGATCGAGCGAGCCATAGGCGTAGTTGGCGAACGGCATCAGCAGCAGCGCGCGTCCCTCGCGTTCCAGCAACAGGTCGTAGGCGATCTCAAGCTCGCTGCAGTTGGCGCGCGCCGCCAGCTGGCTGATCGAAGTCGCCGCGGCCGGCTCGTAGTCGGGCTGTTCGCCGAGCGGGAAGATGTTGCGGTAGTCGAGCGCGAAGCCGTTGCTCATGCCCGGATGCGTCTGCGCTTCCTGCAGGAGCGCCCGCCGGATGTCCGGATCGCGCATTGCGGCGACGACGTCGGCCAGGGGCTGCTGCGCGATTCTTTTGAAGGTGGGGCAGTCCTGGAACGGGCCGCGGCTGGTCTGCAGGCCGAGCAGGATGCCGATCGGGCGCGGCGCCACCTGCGCCCGGATCTGCAACCCTTCCCGGTTGGCGCGGGCAATGCGCGCCAGCAGGTCGCGCCAGCCTTCCGGCTTGCTGTGGCGCTGCGCGATGGAAATCGAGGCGGGCCGTCCCGCCAGCCGGGTTACCCGGCCGATCATGTCGAATTCCTCGGCCAGGTCATCGCCGAAATCGGAAATGAACTGCAGCACGCCGCAGCCGGCATCGCGCAAGCCTTCGGCGATGCCGGCAAGCTCGCCCTCGGCGGCGCGCAGCGACGGCGTCGGCTCGCCGCTGATGGCGCGGTGGTTGCTGCTGCGCGAGGTCGAGAAGCCGAGCGCTCCGGCGCGCATCGCTTCCGCCACCAGGCGCCGCATCGCCGCGATATCGTCCGTCCGGGCATGTTCCAGATAGGTGCCGCGTTCGCCCATCACGTAGACGCGCAACGCCGCATGGGGAATTTGCGCGGCCACGTCGATGTCGCGCTCGGTCTTGTCCAGCGCGTCCAGGTATTGCGGGAAGCTTTCCCAATCCCAGCGTATGCCGGCGTGCAGCGCGGTCCCCGGGATGTCCTCGACGCCCTCCATCAATTCGACCAGGCGTTCGCGATCGGAGGGGCGCACCGGCGCGAAGCCGACGCCGCAGTTGCCCATCACCGCCGTCGTGACGCCGTGCAGGCTGGATGGCCACATGCGCCGGTCCCAGGTAGCCTGGCCGTCGTAATGCGTATGGACGTCGACGAAGCCGGGCGTGACGAGCGCCCCCGCCGCATCGATCTCTTCCTTGCCCTTGCCATCGATCTTCCCCACCGCACGAATCACACCACCCGCGATGCCGATGTCGGCAACGCGCGCCGGGCCGCCCAGGCCATCGATGACCTCGCCGCCGCGGATCACCAGATCGAACTTACTGTTCATGTCTCCGTCCCTCCAATTTAGTCCCGAATGAAACCGTCTATAGTTTCATTCGAAACCAATTGAAAGTCAAAGGCGTGCCTCTTTGCGCTTGTCAAACCTCAAACGGCGCCAAAACCGGTTGCTTGTGAAAACGTTTTCTGATACCGTCTGACAAAAGCCGAATCATCGGCGCAAAACTACAAACCTCTATCCATAGGAGACAGCCATGGTCACACGGCGTTCGGCAATATCGTTGTTCCTTCTGTCCGTCCTCGCCCCCGGCGCGGTACTCGCCCAAGGCGGCGCGAAGTTCACTTACGACGGGCCTCCGATCACTCTGCGCTTCTCCCATTTCGCGCCGGCGACGCATCCGCTGAGCAAGGCGGTCAGCGAGAAGTGGATCGAGATGGTGGAGAAGGAAAGCAACGGCAAGATCAAGATCCAGCCGTATCTCGGCGGCGTACTGCACAGTGCCAAGGATGGCTTCAAGGCGACCGTCAACGACATCACCGACTTCACGCCGGCCTACACCATGTACCAGGCCGGCAGCTTCAGCCTGACCCACGTGCTGGACCTGCCGTTTGCCTTTCCGAGCGCGGCGGTGGCGGCCAAGGTGGCCGAAGAGCTGTATCCGAAATACTTCAAGAAAGAGTACGAGGCAATGGGCGTGTACCTTGCCAACTACAACGCCAACGGCACCTACAACCTGTTCACGAAGAAGCAGATCTCGCGCCTCGAAGACCTGAAGGGCATGAAGATCCGCGCGGCCGGCGGCACGCCGTCCAAGATCGTCAAGTCGCTGGGCGCGGTGCCGGTCGCGGTGCCGGTGCCGGAAGCCTACAACGCCTTCCAGCGCGGCGTGGTCGACGGCGTCGCTCTGTACGACACCGGCGCCATCGCCTACCGCGTGCACGAACTGTCGTCCTACCTGACCGAAGTCAAGATGAACAACCCGGCCAACGCCTGGGCCTTGAACCGCAAGACTTGGGATGGCCTGCCGCCGGAGGTCAAGCGCTTCATGTACAACATGCAGCGGCGCCTGAGCATGATGTATGGCATCGAGTTCGATCGCCAGGACGAGGTCTCGCGCAAGCAGATCGTCGAAAAGGGCGTCAAGGTCGTCAAGCTGTCGCCCGAGGAAATGGCGCGCTGGAAAGCGGCGGCCGAACCCCTGTGGGAAGAGTTCATCCAGGAAAACGAGGCCAAGGGCCTGCCCGCGCGCGAGCTGGTGAAGGACCTGCGCGCGCTCTCCGCCAAGTATGAAAGCTGGACGCCCGAGCAGCTGATGAAGGAAGTCGTCGACAACCCGGTCAAGGGCATCGTCGACGGCATGTAGGCTGGCCGCCCCCGCACGCCGGGGCGCCGCAGCGACTCGTATCCCAAGAAACCACGGAATGCACGGCAGCGCCGGACTTCGGTGCCGCCGTCTATAAAAACGTTTTCATACCCGTTTCGTCCAAGCGTGCGCTGCCGTACCGGTGACGAAACATCCCAGGCGATGAATCTGCCCAACACTCACTCAGAAAGGGAGGGAGACTGGCATGCTGAAAACCCTGCAAAGGGCCTTGACCGGCTTTTCCAAATGGTGCCATGACTTCGGCACACTGCTGGTGATACCGCTGATGACGGTGATCATCACCGCCAACGTCGTGCTGCGCTACTTCTTCAATCATCCGCTGGCATGGGGGGAGGAGGCGAACGGCCTGCTGCTGTTCCTGATCCTGTTCCTGTCGATGACCTATGCCTGGGACCAGAAAAAGCACATCCGGATGGAGCTGCTGTACGTGCACCTGAAAGGGATTCCGCGCGCGATATCGGATTGGGTGACCACGATCGCCGGGATCATCTTCTTCGGCCTGCTCGGCCTCCAGTGCGTGTTCGACATCGGCTACATGATGAAGACCAACGAGACCGGCGAGGAGCTGCATCTGCCGCTGTGGCCGTTCCGGGCACTGGCTGCCCTGATCAGCTTCGTCTTCGTCATCAAGCTGCTTTACTACCTCGTCCACGGGCGGCACGAGGATACCGAAATCGTCACCGAAGTCGAAGGCGTCGTCATTCAGAGGGAGAAGAAATAATGGACCCGATTACCATAGGCATGCTCGGAATCGGCGTCATGCTGGTGATGCTGGTGCTCGGCGTGCCGATCGCGTTCGCGATGGCGGTGGTCGGCATCGGCGGTACCGCGGCGGTGGTCGGCATTCCCCAGACCATGTCGCAGATCACGCTGGTGACCTGGGACAAGGGAACGGATTTCATCATCGTCTGCATCCCGTTGTTCGTCTTCATGGGGCAACTGACTGCCACCACCGGGATCGCCGGCGACCTCTACGTGTTCCTGGAGCGTTGCCTGAGCCGCGTGCGCGGCGGGCTGGGCATCGCCTCGGTGCTCGGCTGCGGCGGTTTCGGCGCGGTGACCGGATCGAGCGTCGCCTGCGTGGCGACCATGGGTACCATCGTCTACCCCGAGATGAAGAAGTACGGCTTCGATTCCAAGCTGTCCACCGGCGTGCTGGCCGCTTCGGGCACGCTCGGCATCCTGATTCCACCGAGCCTGGCGTTTGCCTTCTACGGCACGCTGACCGATACCTCGATCGCGGCGCTGTTCATCGCCGGTATCGTTCCCGGCCTGCTGACGATGGCGGTGTTCGCCGGCATCGTCTATATCCAATGCGTGCTGAAGCCGGAGCTGGGTCCGCTGGGGCCGAAGTACACGCTGAAGGAAAAGCTGGCGGCAGCCAAGGGAATCTGGCCGATCGCCGTGATCTTCGCGATCGTCATCGGCACCCTGTACGGTGGCATTTGCACGCCGACCGAAGCCTCCGGCATTGGCGCCACCGGCGTGGTCATCGTCAGCCTGCTGATGAAGCGCCTGACCTGGGAGAACTTCAGGAAGGCATTGTCGGACACCGGCACGGTCAGCGCGTTCATCTTCGCCATCATCATCGGCGGCTATCTGATCTCGCGCTTTCTGGCCGTCACCCAGATCACCGATCTGCTGGTCGAGTTCGTTACCCAGATCAATCCGACCAAGTACGAATTCATCTTCTTCATGATCGTCCTGTATCTGATCCTCGGTGCGATCCTGGACGTGTTCGGCATGACCATCCTGACCCTGCCGTTCATCTTCCCGATCACGACCGCACTGGGCATCGATCCGATCTGGCTGGGCGTGTTCATCGTCATCATGACCGAGGTGGCGCTGATCACTCCACCGGTCGGCGTCAACGTGTTCGTGATGCGTGGGATCGCGACCGACGTGCCGATGGCAAAGATATTCCGCGGCGTGTTTCCGTTCCTGATCGGTGAATTCGTGATCATCGGCCTGCTGATCGCTGTGCCCGAAATCGCCACCTGGCTGCCGACGCTGATGAAGTAGCCATCCCACGACCGGAGGCATCGCCCGGCCGCGGCCGCCGGGCGACGCGCCGCCTGCATCAACACCGCTGCGATTCGAACCGTGCCTTCTCCGGAGGGCAGGGCGGCGGCTTGCCCGGACGCTGCCAAAAAACAGCGCCGCGGCAACGGTCCCGGTGCCGATCCCGGTAACCAAGGAGAGAGAACATGGCAAGACTGACGATGATTCCGCCAAGACCCGACGACCCCGCGCTGAAGCCGGTGCTGGAGAAGCTGATCGCGCTGCGCGGGCCGGATTTCGAACTGCCGAACCTGTACCGCACGCTCGGGATTTCGCCGCCGATGCTGCGCGCATGGATCGATTTCGCCTGGCCCCTGCGCCTGCATGCGTCCAGCTCGCGCAAGACCCGCGAACTGATGATTTTGCGCGGCGCGCAGGTGTCCGGGACCGACTACGAGTGGGCGCATCACGTGAGCCTGGCGCTGGAGATCGGCGTCACGCAGCAACAGATCGATGCGCTTTCCGAATGGCGGGAATCGCCCATCTTCACCGCGCAGGAAAAGGCCGCGATACGGCTGGCGGAAGAGGTGACCGAAGGTCCCGGCGCTTCGGCCGAATGCATCGAAGCCTTGAAAAAGCAGTTCGGCGATGCCGAGGTGGTCGAGCTGGTGCTGACCGCTTGCTTCTATGTATGCGTCGGGCGCTTCCTGACATCGATGGATGTGGAACTGGAGCCGGATCACGAACATCTGCGTCCGGCCAACCCGTCCTGAAAAGCTTGTTGCCATCACCCACCCCGACATCCAAGGAGAGATGCATGCGCATTGTCAACCGTCTTTTGAGCCTGTCCGCCCTCACGTCACTGTCGCTGCTGGCCGCCGCGCCTGCGCTGGCCGCGGAGCAATTGAATTACGACGGCCCGGTCATCACCATTCGCCTGTCGCACTCGGCGCCCGCCACCTTCCCGGCGATCAAGACTGCACTGGATCCATGGGTGGCGACGGTCGAGAAGGAGAGCAACGGCAAGATCCGCATCGAAAAGTACTATGGCGGCGTGCTGCACAGCGCCAAGGACGGATTCAAGGCGGCGGTCAACGACATCACCGATTTCACGCCGGCGTACACCATCTATCAGGCGGGCAGCTTCCAGCTCCACCACGTACTCGGCCTGCCGTTCGCCTTTCCCAATGCCGCGGTCGCCTCGCGGGTCGCCGAGGAGTTGGCCCCCAAGTACTTCAAGAAGGAATATGAGGCAATGGGGGTGTACCTGGCCAACTACAGCGTGACCAGTGCCTACAACCTGTTCACGAAGAAGCCGGTGCACACGCTGGACGACGTGAAGGGTATGAAGATCCGCGCCTCCGGCGGAACCGGCACGACCATGGTCAAGGCGCTTGGCGCGGTCCCGGTCAGCACCCCGGCTACCGAGGCGTACACCTCGTTCCAGCGCGGGGTGGTCGATGCGGTGGCGTTCTACGACACCGGCGCGCTCGGCTACCGCGTGCATGAAATCAGCAAGTACGCCACCGAGCTGAATTTGAACAGCAGTCCGCTTGCCTATGCCTTCAACAAGAAAAGCTTCGACAGCTATCCGCCCGAAGTCAAACGTTTCATGTACAGAAAGCTGCGCCAGCTGAACCAGCTGAGCGGCAACGCCTTCGACGAACACGACCGCCAGTCGAGGAAGCTGATCGAGGACAGCGGCGTGAAGTACATCAAGCCGACGCCGGAAGAACTGGAGCGCTGGAAGCAGGCGGTCGAGCCGATGTGGGACGCCTTCGTCAAGGAAAACGAAGCCAAGGGCCTGCCGGCGCGCCAATTGGTGGCGGATCTGCGCGCGCTCGTCAAGAAGTATGAGGGCTGGACGCCCGAGCAACTGATGCAGGCCGCCATCAATGACCCGGTGCCGGGAATCATCGACGGCATGTAATTCCGTTCTTATCCAAGCAATCGACAGGAGATCAATATGGCACGAATCCCTTATTTCGACCTCAGCCAGGCATCGCCGGAGCTTGCCTCCATCATCAAGGACCGCCTGCCGCTGAACATCTATCGCATGGTGGCCCACGGAAATCACACCGCGGTCGGCTTCCTGGCGCTGGGGAAATCCATCCTCACCAAGTCGGACCTCGACCCGAAACTGCGGGAACTGGTAATCCTGCGCGTCGGCGCGCTCTGCCGGGCGTCCTATGAAATCTTCCAGCACCGCCGTGTCGCCAGCAGGGAAGGCGTGAGCGCGGAAAAAATCGAAGCGGTGCTGGCCAATCCGGACGGCAGCGTCGATCCGGCCGAATTTTCCGAACTGGAAATGGCGATCCTCCGCTTCACCGATGCCGTCGTGCGCGAGGTCAAGGCACCGGAACCGCTGTTCAACGATGTGGCCGGCCGCTTGCCGCACCAGCAGCTGGTCGAGCTGATGATGACCATCGGCTTCTACATGCTGGTCAGCCGCCTGCTCGAAAACCTCGAGGTCGATATCGAGGAAACGCCGGCGCATTGACGCCGCAGCGCCGCTAAACGCGACATTTGTTCAACCATCCAACAAGGAACAGCGATATGAATCAAGCAGTCAGCGACATGCCGGCGCGCGGCCTGACCGCGGTCGAGCCGCAGCGCCACGTCTTCGAAGAGGCGCTCGGCCTCGCGCCTTCCCGCAACCGCATGCAGGGGCGCGCGGTCCTGGTGGTCGGGGCCGGCCAGCGCCCGCTGGAGGGCGAGGACAATCCGCCGCTGGGTAACGGCCGCGCCATCTCGCTGGCGTGCGCCCGCGAAGGCGCCGCGGTCGCCTGCGCCGACATTTCGGCGCAGGCCGCCGGCGACACGGTCGCGCTGATCCAGCGCGACGGGCATCGGGCGATTCCCATCGTGGCCGACGTCGCCGACGAGCGCGCACTGGAGGCGGCGATCACCGCTGCCGCCAAGGAGCTGGGCCATCTGGACGGCATGGTGTTGAACGTCGGCGTCGGCGGACCGTCCGGCCTGGCCAACCAGACTGCCGACGCCTGGGATGCCGCATTCGCGGTCAACCTGCGCAGCCATATGCTGGCCTGCAAATATGCGCTGCCGCTGATGAAGCCGGGCAGCTCGATCGTCTTCATTTCCTCCACTGCCAGCCTGCGTCCGGGCACGCGCATTCCGTCCTACGACGCGTCGAAGGCGGCGCTGGCGGCGCTGTGCCGGCATGTGGCGCTGGAAGGGGAGAGCCTGGGTATCCGCGCCAACGTGCTGGCGCCCGGGCCGATCGACACGCCGCTGGGGCGCGAGGCCGCGCGCGCGCGGCCGGCGCGCAATGCGCAGCGCCTGCCGTTCGGGCGGGAGGGGACGTCGTGGGAAATCGCCTATGCAACGCTGTTCCTGCTGTCGCACGAATCCTCGTTCATCAACGCCCAGGTGATCGTGGCCGACGGCGGAGTGACCGGCTTACAGCTTCGCTGACTTGCAGGGCGCGCAGGAGCCGGCAATCATCAGGTCGATGGCCTTGGTGATGTGGCGCCTCGGCGACTGCGGGCCGAGGCGGATCCGCTCCAGCAGCAGTTCGACCGCGGAGCGCGCGTGAGCGTCGATATCCAGCCGCAGCATGGTCAGCGGCGGGTTGGCGAAGCCGACCGAGTCGGCGGTGCCGATCGCGATCATCGAAAAGCCATGCGGAATCGTCAAGCCGCGTTCGTAGATCGCACGGGCGGCATCGGACAGCACATGCGTGCCCAGACCAATGACCGCGGTCGGCGGATTCGGTTGCGACAGCAGCAGCTTCATGTCGTCGTACGAAGACGTCAGGCGCGGATTGACACCGAGGATGAGGCGCGGATCGACCTTCCTGCCGGCGGCTACGTAGGCTTCCTTGTAGCCGACGATGCGCTCGCGGCCGGGCCGGATTTCGGTGCCCGGCGTCAGCAGGACGATACGTTCATGGCCCAGCGAAAACAGATATTCGACCGCGTGTCGGACGCCGTTGCGATGATCGAGGGACACCATGTCGTACTTGGGGCCCATGTCGCGGTCGACGATCACGACCGGGATCCGGCATTGCGCGAAGGTCTCGCCGGACTCGGCCTTTTCCTCGTTGACGGTGGTGGCGATGATGCCGTCCATACCGCGGCTTTCGAACAGCCGGATCAGCTCCCGTTCGCGGGTGAGCAGGCCGCGCGTGCTGCCGAGCAGCAGCATGTAGCCGTCTTCCAGCAGCCGCGCTTCGGCAGCCGCGACATACGACGCATACAGCGGGTTCGAGATGTCGGGGACCAGGCAGCCGATCGTTCTGCTGCTGCCCATGCGCAGCCCGCGCGCGTTCGCATTCGGGCAATAGCCGAGCTCGTCGACCGCCTGCAGTACGCGCGCCGACAGATCGGCGCTGACGTAGCCGTTGCCGTTCAGCACGCGCGACACGCTGCCGATCGAAACGCCGGCCGCGGCCGCAACTTCTCTCACCGATATTTTTTTGGGCATTGCAGCGGTTTTTTTTCGTTTCATGAGGCAGTCTCCGCTTGGATCATACCGCATGAAACTGTATTGAAATTCCAACTTCTTTGACGATCCGGCAGCAACGTGCTCCGGGCATTCACTTCAGGAGACAGGCATGAATCAGCAGCAGCAAGCGCAGGCACAATTGTTCGCATCCGCACTCGGTACGGCGCCAGGGCGAGGCCGGCTCGAGGGCCGCCGGATCCTGGTGGTCGGTGCGGGACAGCGCGCGTCGGAACAGCAGGAGCCGGTGGGCAACGGACGGGCGATCAGCCTGTTGTTCGCGCGCGAGGGCGCCGCGGTGGCCTGCGCCGACCGCGATGTCGCGTCCGGCAAGGCGACGGCCGAGCGCATCGTCGCGGACGGCGGCCGCGCGCATTTCATCGAATGCGATGCCACCGTCGAGGAGCAGGTCCGCAACATGATCGGCACCGCGCTCGCCGAACTGGGCGGCCTGGACGGGGTGGTCATCAATATCGGCATCAGCAACGGGCTTGGTCTGCACAACCAGACCGAGTCTTCATGGGACGCAGTGATGGCGCTGAACGTCAAAGCGCACATGTTCGTCGCCAAGCATGCGATGGCCAGCATGAGCGACGGCGGCGCACTGGTGTTCATTTCGTCGCTGGCATCGAAGCTGCCGGCCAGCCGGCAGCCGGCCTATGAAGCGTCGAAGGCAGCGCTGCCCGCGCTGTGCCGGGCCGCCGCGCTGGAAGGGCAGGCGAAGGGCATCCGCGCCAACGTGGTGTCGCCGGGTTTGATCGATACGCCGATGGGGCGCGCGGCCAGCGCGCGCCGTCCCGACCGCACCGCGCGCGCGCTGCCGTTCCAGCGCCAGGGAACCGGGTGGGAAGTGGCGAACGCGGCGCTGTTCCTGATCTCGCACGATGCGTCCTACGTCAACGGCCACGATCTGCTGGTCGATGGCGGGCTGTACTCCGGCATCGGCCGCTAGCCTCCGCCGGGCCGCCGGCGCGGCGGGCTGTTTGCCTGGACCGCGAGCGGCCGCTCAGCCCGGCACTTGCCGGAACTGCTTGCGATACGCCGACGGCGATGTCTTGAAGCCGGCCTGGAAGTGCTGCCGCAGCGACAGCGCGGAGCCGAAGCCGGCATGGCGCGCCACCGCTTCCATCGGCAGATCGCCGCTTTCCAGCGCGGATTGCGCACGCGCCAGGCGCTGGTTCAGCAGCCATTGCTTGACGGTGGTGCCGGTGTGGCGGCGGAAGTGGCGGGTGAAGCTGCGCCGGCTCATCGCCGCGCGGGCGGCGAGCGAATCGATGTCGTGCGGCTGGTCGAGATTGCGCGCCGCCCATTCCAGCACCCGGGAAAAGCGGTCGCCGCTGCCCGATGCCGGCAGCGGCTGTTCGATGAACTGTGCCTGCCCGCCTTGCCGGTGCGGCGCCACCACCAGCCGGCGCGCAACGCGGTTGGCGACGCCGGCGCCGCACAGCTGGCGCAGCAGGTGCAGGCAGCAATCGATGCCGGCGGCGACGCCGGCCGAGGTCAGCACGTTTCCTTCGTCGACATACAGCACGTCGCGGTCGACGCTGACCGTTGGATAGCGCTCGGCCAGCAGCGACGTGTAATACCAGTGGGTGCTGGCGCGCTTGCCGTCCAGCAGGCCGGCCTGCGCCAGCACGAACGCGCCCAGGCACAGGCCGACCACGCGTGCGCCGCGCCGGTGCGCGCGCTTCAGCGCGTTCAGCAAGGCCGGCGGCGCCGGACGGCAATCGTTATGCCAGGTCGGCATGATGACGATGTCGGCGCGCTCGAGCGAACGCAGGCCGAGGCGGGTGGCGATCCGAAAGCCGGCCGAGGTCGACAGCGGCCCGCGCTCGGCGCCGCAGACCAGCACCTCGAAGGCCGGCATGTCCGGACCGCCGCGCTGTTCGCCGAATACCAGGCAGGGCACCGACAGGTGGAATGGACTGATGCCGTCGAAGGCGATGACGGCGATCGTGATGGCGGCAGCTGCCGGGCGATTATCCATGATGGCCCGATTATATCGATCGCTGGCCTTCAGGCCGCTTTGCGCCGCGGCGCGCCAGCGCCACAATGCTTCGCATCGGGAGCGTGCCGCTTCCACCACCGAGAGGAGAACCGCATGTCCGCCAATCCGCGCCGCGCACTGCTCGTCATCGACGTCCAGAACGAATATTTCAGCGGCAATCTGCCGATCGAATACCCGCCGGTCGACATTTCGCTTCCCAACATCGGCCGGGCCATGGATGGCGCGCGCGCGGCCGGCGTGCCGGTGATCGTGGTGCAGCACGACGGGCCGGTCAATGGCCCGCTGTTCGCCAAGGGGTCGGCTGCCTGGGAGCTGCATCCCGAAGTGGCGCGGCGCCCGGCCGATCACCGCATCGGCAAGACCAAGGCCAATGCCTTCACCGGCACCGGCCTGGCCGAATGGCTGGCCGAGCGCCAGATCGATACGCTGGCGGTATGCGGCTACATGACGCACAACTGCGACGCCGCAACGATCTATCACGCGTCCCATGCCGGCCTGAAGGTCGAGTTCCTGGCCGACGCCAGCGGTGCGCTGCCGTATGAAAACGCCGGCGGCCGTGCCAGCGCCGAGGAAATCCACCGTGTCTTCTGCACCGTGTTCCATTCCAATTTCGCCGCGGTCGCCACGCCCGCCGACTGGATCGCGGCGCTGCGCGAACGGCGCGCGCTGCCGCCCGACACCGTCTACCTGTCGAACCGGCGTGCGCGCGGCGCCGGCCAGCCGGCGGCCGTGGCTTGACGCGGCGGCGCGCGCGCATGCCATACTGGCCCGATGGCCAGCGCCGCCTTCCGTTTCTATGCAGAACTGAATGACTTCCTGCCGCCGCAGCGGCGGCAGCGCGAGTTTGCCTGCCGCTATGCGCAGGATGCGACCGTCAAGCACATGATCGAGGCGCTCGGCGTGCCGCATACCGAGGTCGCGCTGATCCTGCTGAATGGCGCACCGGCCGGCTTCGGACAGCGGCTGCACGACGGCGACCGGGTCGCGGTGTATCCGCGCTTCGCGTCCCTGGATCCCGGTGCGCTGCCGCAATTGGGGCCGGCGCCGCCGCAGCCGCCGCGCTTCATTGCCGATGCGCACCTGGGCGGGCTGGCGCGGCTGTTGCGAATGGCCGGCTTCGATACGCTGTACGACAACCATTGCGGCGACGGCGAGATCGAGGCGATCGCCGCGCGCGACGGCCGCATCGTACTGACGCGCGACCGCGAACTGCTGAAGCGGCGTCAGGTCGTGCATGGTTGCTATCTGCATGCGCAACAGCCGCCGCGGCAACTGCGCGAGGTCGCCGGCCGCTTCGCCCTGTCCGAGGCGGCGCGGCCGTTCACCCGCTGCCTGGATTGCAATCGACCGTTGCGCACGGCCGCCAGGGCCGAGGTGGAGGCGCGGCTGCCGCCGTCGGTGCGCGCGCGGCACGACCGCTTCAGCACCTGCGACAGCTGCCGCCGCGTCTACTGGAAAGGTTCGCACTGGCAACGCATGCGCGCGGCGTTGCAGCAGGCGCTGCCGCCATGACGGCGCGCCTATGGCGCACGGCGCCGCCATGCTATGCTCCACCCCCTTGCCATTCGTACTTCCGCTCCACCGATGAACACGCCTGAACCTGCCGCCCATCCCGACCAGCCGGCGCGCGCGCTGCTGAAGGAAATCCAGGACAAATACCCGGTCTTTCGCGACCATCTGCCGCTGGCGATCGGCATCGACAAGCAGCTGCGCGCGGCGATGCCGGAGCTGGACCGCAAGCTGCTGCGCGTGGCGCTGCGCATCCATACCAATTCTCTGCGCTACCTGAAGGGAATGGAAAAGGCGACCACCCGTTTCGCGCTCGACGGCAGCGCTGCCGCCGAAGTCAGCGAGGAACACCGCACCCACGCCGGCGACATTCTGCGCGAACGCTTCAAGAAGAACGCCGAGCGGCGCAAGGCGCAGCGGCAGGCGGAAGAGGCGCAGCGCAAGGAAGACGAAGCGGCGCGCCGGCACGCGGAAAAGCTGAACCAGCTGGCGGCCAAGTTCTCGCGCCACGGCCGCTGACGGCGGCAGCCGTGCTGCGCTGCAGGCCGGTGCCGCGGCGAGCGGCCGGAGTCCCGGCCGAAATTGCCGGCGACTGCGCCGCGCACCCTGTCCTTCGCGTGAAGAAGGGGGGTATGGCTAAAATCCAGCTCATCCCGGGCGTCAAGCCTGCGGCTTGAAAATTACTCCGTCCTGTATATGAGCGGCGCCGCCAACGTGCCGCTATCTGCTCCAATCCTCCAGCGCTGAGCGCGCCTTCCCGATC
>JBAUJK010000261.1:0-1582 GCA_049683695.1 Burkholderiaceae bacterium | reverse complement strand
CTGAAGCTCAGCGAGCACGGTGTGCTCTTTCTGCTCGACGCCGACGGCCGGCTGGTGGTCAGCTCCAGCGCCGACGAACCGTTCCGGCCGGTCGAGGCGCCGCCGCGCCAGGCGCGCGTGGGTGGGCTGCAGACCGAACTGATCGGCGCTGCCGGCGCGCGCGCCAAGGCCTGGAAGGCGGCCAATATCGATATGCGCTTGCCGCGCCACGAGCAGTTCGAGTTGCGCGGCGAAGCCATGGAAATGGCCGCCGCCCGCCTCGATCCGAAGTACGGTCTCGACTGGAGCATCGTGGTGGCGGCGCCGCGCGCCGACTTCATGGGCGGTGTCACGCGCAGCCTGTACAACGGCCTGTTGATCGCCGCCGTCTGCATCCTGGTGGCGCTGTTGTTCGGGCTGGCGATCCTGAACCGGGTGCTGGCCGACATCCGCCAGCTGACCGACGCCGCGCACAAGGTTGGTGCCGGCGAACCGCTGCCGAAGCTGGAAATCGAGCGCAGCGACGAGCTGGGCCAGCTGGCGCAGACCTTTTTCGAGATGGAACGCAACCTGCGCACCGATCGTCTGACCGGTGTCGCCACGCGCGAATGGCTGCTGCAGCAGGTCGCCACGCTGCAGCGCCGGGGGCGGCGCCGCTTCGCACTGCTGTTCGTCGACCTCGACAATTTCAAGTTCATCAACGACCACTATGGCCACGACGCCGGCGACCAGGTGCTGGCCAGCGTCGCCGCCCGCATGAAGATGGCGGTGCGCAGCAGCGACGTCGTCGCCCGCTACGGCGGCGACGAGTTCGCGGTGCTGCTGAAGGATACCGGCTCGATGCGCGAAATCTTCGCGGTCGAGCGCAAGCTGGCGGCGCTGGTGGAGCAGCCGGTCGAGCTGGATAGTGGCGGCGAAACCATCGGCGTGTCGATCGGCTGGGCCATGTTCCCGCACGACGGCGACACGGTCGAAAAACTGCTGAAGGTGGCCGACCTGCGCATGTTCGCCAGCAAGAAGGAGCGCAAGAGCGTGCGCGACGGCAGCACCGAAGTGGTGTTCGAGGGTTGATTCCGCTGTGACCTGGATACTCCCTATAGAGAAGTCCTAGGCTGGGCGTTTTGTCTGCGAAATTTCCTTATACTCCTTCATTTCTTTTTCAGCAGTGGTGCCAGGTACTTGCCGGTGAAGCTGGCCGGGTTCTTCGCCACTTGTTCCGGCGTGCCGCTGGCGATGATGCGGCCGCCGCCGGCGCCGCCTTCCGGCCCCAGGTCGACCACCCAGTCGGCGGTCTTGATCACGTCCAGGTTGTGCTCGATGATGACCACGGTATTGCCCTGGTCGCGCAGCCGGTGGATCACCTTCAGCAGCAGGTCGATGTCGTGGAAATGCAGGCCGGTGGTCGGCTCGTCCAGGATGTACAGCGTCCTGCCGGTGTCGCGCTTGGACAGTTCCAGCGACAGCTTGACGCGCTGTGCCTCGCCGCCGGACAGGGTGGTCGCGCTCTGGCCGAGCCGGATGTAGCCGAGGCCGACGTCCAGAAGCGTCTGCAGCTTGCGCGCCACCACCGGTACCGGCTGGAAGAATTCGGCCGCTTCCTCGA
>JBAUJK010000260.1:0-1924 GCA_049683695.1 Burkholderiaceae bacterium | reverse complement strand
ACTACGCCAACTGCATGAAGGCCGGCATCGTGCCGAACCGGCTGGCCGACCTGTCGCGCATCCGCTCGGTCGGCTCGACCGGCTCGCCGCTGCCGCAGGAAGCATATGAATGGATCTACGCCAACATTGGCCGCGACATCCTGCTGGCGTCGATTTCCGGTGGCACCGACATCGCCGCCGCGTTCGTCGGCGCCTGCCCGATCATGCCGCTGTATTCCGGCGAGATGCAGTGCCGCGGCCTCGGTATCGCCGCCTACGCGTTCGACGAGCAGGGCAATCCGGTCGAGGACGCGGTCGGCGAACTGGTGGTGACCGAGCCGATGCCGTCGATGCCGCTGTATTTCTGGAACGATCCGGACGGCTCGCGCTATCACGACAGCTATTTCGACGTCTATCCGGGCCTGTGGCGGCACGGCGACTGGATCCGCATCACGCCGCGCGGCGGCGCCGTCATCTACGGCCGCTCCGACACCACCATCAACCGCCACGGCATCCGCATGGGTACCAGCGAAATCTACCGCGCGGTGGAAGAGATGCCGGAAGTGCTCGACAGCCTGGTGGTGGACCTCGAATACCTGGGACGCGAATCCTACATGCCGCTGTTCGTGGTGCTGCGCGACGGCGTTGCGCTGGACGACGCGCTGATCGCGCGCATCAAGGCCGGCATCCGCAGCGCGCTGTCGGCGCGCCACGTGCCGAACGAAGTGTTCGCGGTGCCGCAGATCCCGCGCACCGCTTCCGGCAAGAAGATGGAACTGCCGATCAAGAAGCTGCTGCTCGGCATGCCGGTGGAAAAAATCGCCAACCGCGACGCGATGAGCAACCCCGATTCGCTCGACTACTTCGTCGCCTTTGCACAAGCCCGCCAGGCCGCCGGCAACGCCGCGCCCGCCGCCTGACCCATCCCGATCCATCGACCTTTCGCCGGGGCCGCCCATGATCACCGTCCACCATCTCGAAACCTCCCGCTCGCAGCGCGTGCTGTGGCTGCTGGAAGAACTCGGCCTGCCGTACGAAATCCTGCGTTACCGGCGCAACCCGAAGACGATGCTGGCGCCGCCTGAACTGAAGGCCGTGCATCCGCTCGGCAAGTCGCCGGTGATCACCGATGGCGAACTGACGCTGGCCGAATCCGGCGCGATCCTCGAATACCTGATCGAAACCTACGGACCATCGGGCGACGCCGACGGCCCGGTGGCGCAGCCGCGGCCGGGCAGCGACGAGCAGCGCCAGTGCCGCTTCTGGATGCACTACGCCGAAGGGTCGTTGATGAACTGGCTGCTGATGAAGCTGGTCTTCACGACGATCCCGAAACAGCCGATGCCGTTCTTCGTGCGCCCGATCGCGCGCCAGCTATGCGGCCAGGCGCTGGCCAAGCTAGTCGATCCGAACCTGGCCACCGCGCTGCCGTTCATCGACGCCCACCTGGCGCAAAACCCGTGGTTCGCCGGCGAACGGCTGACCATCGCCGACTTCCAGATGAGCTTCCCGGTGGCGGCGGCGCTGGCGCGAGTGGAAAATGCCGGCAGCTATCCGGCACTGGTCGCGTACAAGGAGAAGATGGAAGCGCGGCCGGCCTACCAACGCGCACTGGAAAAAGGCGGACCGGTGGTAATGGGGTGAGTCAGGCCTGGTGCCAGCCGGCGGCGATGCGGCGGCACCGCGACCAAGACGCCGGCGCAAAGCCGTGCGGAGGATGCGGCGGGTCGCGCAACGGCCGCTGAGGCGGAAGCACCGGTTCCCTGACCGGCGGGCCGTTGCGCCGCCGGCGCTGGTCGGGCGGCAGCGGACCGGACGGCAGTACCGGTTTCTCGTCGGGCGCGCGATGGGCCTGATGTCGGATCATTGCGTCTTCTCCAGTTCGGTCGCCTGTGCGGCCGCGGCCGGCGAGCGCGGGTGTTCGAAAAAGAAGCGCAGCATTTCC
>JBAUJK010000259.1:0-5510 GCA_049683695.1 Burkholderiaceae bacterium | reverse complement strand
CGGGATGAACTCGCGCGGCACCACGCCGCCCTTGATGGCGTCGACGAACTCGTAGCCGGCGCCGGCCGGCTGCGGCTCCAGCTTCAGCACCACGTGGCCGTACTGGCCGCGCCCGCCGGACTGCTTGATGAACTTGCCCTCGACCTCGTCGCAAGGCTTGCGGATCGTTTCGCGGTACGCCACCTGCGGTTTGCCGACGGTGGTGTCGACGCCGAATTCGCGCTTCAGGCGGTCGACCAGGATTTCCAGGTGCAGCTCGCCCATGCCGGAAATGATGGTCTGGCCGGATTCCTCGTCGGTAGCGACGTGGAACGACGGGTCTTCCTGCGCCAGCCGGTTGAAGGCCATGCCCATCTTTTCCTGGTCGGCGCGGGTTTTCGGCTCGACCGCCTGGGAAATCACCGGCTCCGGAAACACCATCCGCTCCAGCGTGATCGGCGCATCCGGCGCGCACAGCGTGTCGCCGGTGGTGGCGTCCTTCAGGCCGACCGCGGCGGCGATGTCGCCGGCGCGCACCACCTTCAGTTCCTCGCGGTGGTTGGCGTGCATCTGCAGCAGCCGGCCAATCCGCTCGCGGCTGTGCTTGACCGGGTTGTAGACGGTGTCGCCGGATGCCAGCACGCCGGAATACACGCGCAGGAAGATCAGCTGGCCGACGAACGGGTCGGTCATGATCTTGAACGCCAGCGCGGCGAATTTTTCGTCGTCGGCCGGATGGCGCTCGATCGGCGCGCCGTGCTCGTCCTCGCCGGCGATCGCCGGGATGTCGGCCGGCGACGGCAGGTAGTCGATCACCGCGTCCAGCAGCGCCTGCACGCCCTTGTTCTTGAACGCCGAGCCGCACAGCACCGGCACGATCTGGCTGGCGATGGTGCGCTGGCGCAAGCCGCGCTTGACCTCGGCCGGCTCCAGCGGCTCGCCGCCGAGGTACTTTTCGGTCAGCGCGTCCGACGCCTCGGCCGCCGCTTCCAGCATCCGCTCGCGCCAGTGCGCCGCCACCGGCAGCAAAGCCGGCGGGATCTCGCCGTATTCGAAGCGTACGCCGCGCGACTCCTCGTCCCAGCTGACCGCCTGCATCGTCAGCAGGTCGATCACGCCCTTGAAACCGTCCTCGGCGCCGAGCGGTACCTGCACCGGCACCGGGTTGGCGCCGAGCCGCTCGCGCATCTGCTCGACCACGCGGAAGAAATCGGCGCCGACGCGGTCCATCTTGTTGACGAAGGCCAGCCGCGGCACATGGTATTTGTTGGCCTGGCGCCAGACCGTTTCCGACTGCGGCTGCACGCCGCCGACCGCGTCGTACACCATCACAGCGCCGTCCAGCACGCGCATCGAGCGCTCGACCTCGATCGTGAAGTCGACATGGCCGGGGGTGTCGATGATGTTGATCCGGTGCATCGGATAGTCGTGATGCATGCCGTTCCAGAACGCGGTGGTGGCGGCCGAGGTGATGGTGATGCCGCGCTCCTGCTCCTGCGCCATCCAGTCCATGGTGGCGGCGCCTTCGTGCACTTCACCGAGCTTGTGGTTGACGCCGGTATAGAACAGGATGCGCTCGGTGGTGGTGGTCTTGCCGGCGTCGATGTGGGCCGAGATGCCGATATTGCGGTAGCGCTCGATAGGTGTGCTGCGGGCCATGGCGTCATTCCCCGATGAATGCGTGGATGCGGCGTTGCCGGCACGCCGATCGCGGTGCGCCGGGCCGACCGCGAATTTATTTTAAGGCAAGCGGCACCCGCCTGTGAACGGCGCGCGGCCGGGGAATCGCGCCGGCATGACGCATCGCAATTCCGTGGGATCAGCGGGAAGGGAAGGGGTAGGACGGTGGGGCGCCGGTGCCGCTTCAGCGCACGCGATAGGGGTCGGCGAAGCCGAGCGCCGCCAGGATTTCGGTTTCCAGCTGTTCCATTTCCTGCGCCTCGGCGTCGTCTTCGTGATCGTAGCCCTGCGCGTGCAGCACACCGTGCACCACCAGGTGGGCGGTGTGCTCCTCGATCGACTTTTGCTGCTGCGCGGCCTCCTGCAGCAGCACGTCGGTGCACAGCACCAGGTCGGCCTGGGTCGGCGCGTCGTCTCCGTCCATGCCGCCATCCGCCATCGCGGCTTCGCCGTAGGCGAAGGTCAGCACGTTGGTCGCGTAGTCCTTGCCGCGATAGTCGCGGTTCAGCGCCCGCCCCTCGTCGGCGTCGACCAGCCGGATCGTCAACTGCGCCGGCGCGAACAGCGCCGCCTGCGCCCAGCGCCGCAGCAGCGCGCGCGTGATCTGCGCCTTCAGGCGCGGGTCGGGATATTGCACCGACAGCGACAGCTTATTTTTTGCCACGTCTGCCCGCCGTCTTTTCCGGTACCGGCAGCGCCTCGATCGCCGCCTCGGCCACCGACGCGCTCTGGTAGGCGTCGACGATGCGCGCCACCAGCGGATGGCGCACCACGTCGGCGCTGGAAAAGCGGGTGAAGGCGATGCCGCGCACGTCCTTCAGCACGTCCAGCGCATCGATCAGGCCGCTCTTCTGGTGCCGCTGCAGGTCGATCTGGGTGATGTCGCCGGTGACCACCGCCTTGCTGCCGAAACCGATCCGGGTCAGGAACATCTTCATCTGTTCCGGCGTCGTGTTCTGCGCCTCGTCGAGGATCACGAACGCATGGTTCAGCGTGCGCCCGCGCATGTAGGCCAGGGGCGCCACCTCGATCGCCTGCTTCTCGAACATCTTTTGCGTGCGGTCGAAGCCGAGCAGGTCGTACAGTGCGTCGTACAGCGGCCGCAGGTAGGGATCGACCTTCTGCGCCAGGTCGCCCGGCAAAAAGCCGAGCCGCTCGCCGGCTTCCACCGCCGGCCGCGTCAGCACGATCCGGCGCACCGCGTCGCGCTCCAGCGCATCGACCGCGCAGGCCACCGCCAAATAGGTCTTGCCGGTGCCGGCCGGACCGACGCCGAAGGTGACGTCGTGCTCGACGATCGCGCGGATGTACTGGTTCTGGTGCGGCGTGCGCCCGCGCAGGTCGCTGCGCCGCGTCTTCAGCACCGGTACCTCGATTTCGGCCGGTGTCAGCTCGGCTTCGTCCGCCGCGCCGGCCGCCGCAGCCGTGCCCGGTTCGCGCTGGCGCGCCTGCGCCTGCGCCGCGCGCTGCTAGACCAGCGCCAGCTGGATGTCCTCGACCGAGATCGGCTTGGCCGCCAGCCGGTAGAACTGGTCCAACAGCGCGACCGCCTGCGCCGCGTTGGCGCCGCTGACGATGAACTTCTCGCCGCGCCGGAACATCGTGACGTCGAGCGCGGCGGCGATCTGGCGCAGGTTCTCGTCCATCGGCCCGCACAGGTACGCGAGCCGCGTATTGTCGAGCGGTTCCGGAGTGAAGTGCAGCGGCTGGTGCGGGGTCTTTTTCAAGCGTGTCGGGACGGGTAAAAAGCGGTGAATGGCGCTAGCGGCCGGCGTGGAGTTCGCCGCGCAGCGAATACGAATTGGCCTGGGTGATGCGCACGTCGATCAGCCGGCCGACCAGCGCCGCGCCATCGGCACCGCCGTCGAAGTTGACCACCCGGTTGTTCTCGGTGCGGCCCTGCAACTCGGCCGGATTCTTTTTCGACGGTCCTTCGACCAGGATGCGCTCGACGCTGCCGACCATCGCCTGGCTGATTTTTTGCGCGTTGGCATGCACCACCGCCTGCAGGTGCTGCAGCCGCCGCAGCTTGACTTCCTGCGGCGTGTCGTCGGCCAGCGAGGCCGCTGGCGTACCGGGGCGCGGGCTGAACACGAAGGAAAAGCTGCTGTCGTAGCCGATGTCGTCGATCAGCTTCATCAGCGCCGCGAAATCCTCTTCGGTCTCGCCCGGGAAGCCGACGATGAAATCGCTGGATACCGCGATGTTCGGCCGCACCTGGCGCAGGCGCCGGATCACCGACTTGTATTCGAGCGCGGTATAGCCGCGCTTCATCGCCGCCAGGATCTTGTCCGAACCGTGCTGCGCCGGCAGGTACAAATGGTCTACCAGCTTCGGCACCCTGGCGTAGGTGTCGATCAGCCGCTGCGTGAATTCCTTCGGGTGGCTGGTGACGAAGCGGATCCGTTCGATGCCGGGGATCTCGGCGACGTATTCGATCAACAGCGCGAAATCGGCGACCTCGCCGTCGGCCATCAGGCCGCGATAGGCGTTGACGTTCTGCCCCAGCAGCGTGACTTCCTTGACGCCCTGTTCGGCCAGGCCGGCGATTTCGGTCAGCACGTCGTCGAAGCGGCGCGACACTTCCTCGCCGC
Organism: Burkholderiaceae bacterium; assembly: GCA_049683695.1. Classification (GTDB taxonomy): domain Bacteria; phylum Pseudomonadota; class Gammaproteobacteria; order Burkholderiales; family Burkholderiaceae_D; genus DATJCV01. Next base: position 1,257 of record JBAUJK010000259.1, on the reverse strand, counting down.
GCGTGTACGGCACCACGCAATAGCTGCAGTACTTGCTGCAGCCTTCCATGATCGACACGAAGGCGGTCGGACCGTCGACCCTGGCCGGCGGCAGGTGGTCGAACTTTTCGATTTCGGGAAAGCTGATGTCGACCTGCGGTCGGCCGGAGGCGCGCCGCTCTTCCAGCAACTGCGGCAGCCGGTGCAGCGTCTGCGGCCCGAACACCAGGTCGACGTAGGGCGCGCGCGAGACGATCGCGGCGCCTTCCTGCGACGCCACGCAGCCGCCGACGCCGATCATCAGATCTGGCTTGTCGCGCTTCAGCTCGCGCAGGCGGCCGAGGTCGGAAAACACCTTTTCCTGCGACTTTTCACGGATCGAGCAGGTATTGATCAGGATGACGTCGGCGTCTTCCGGGCGGTCGGTCTGGACCATGCCGTCAGCAGCCTGCAGCACGTCGGCCATCTTGGCCGAGTCGTACTCGTTCATCTGGCAGCCGAAGGTCTTGATGAATAATTTTTTTTGCATGATATGAATGCGGGGCCGGCGCGGGCGGCCTACTTGGCGACGGCTTCCTGGTTCGGCGCCGGCACCCGGATCTCGTCGGCGGTGAGGATCCAGACGCGGTCGACCTCGCCCTGCTCGTTGACGGTGTAGTTGACCGGGATGCCGGAGCCGCGCAGCGCGGCCGGCATTTCGATCAGGTTGTCCTGGTTCCAGATGCGGGCGCCGGCCGCCAGGGCCGCGGTGCGGCCGTCGATGACGATCGCCGGCCACGGTGCCGGCGTCATCGCGCCGCGCCGGGCGGTGGGCGGGAACGGCCGTTCGAACGCGTGCGCCGGCAGTACGCCGAGCAGCCAGCAGACCAGGAATAGACGGCAAGCCCACATGGCAAACTCCGTTTCGATGGATGGGAAGACGGCACGGATCGCGATTGGAAACAGCTCGCAAAGCACAGCCCGCAAAGCGGGACGGGAAGGTCCGCCGACGCGGCAATACGGCCGTGGACGCAAGTGCGGATTATAGCATCGGCGCCCCGGCGCCGATTGGCGAAAGGCGCGCCGCCGAGAGCACTTCGGCGAGGCGCTGCGCGCGTCTGCGCTATGCTTGGCCCTTGCGTGACTTGCCTTTTCTTGAGGAAAACGCCGATGAACAAGCTCGCCGGATGGCTGCTCGCCATCATCGTGCTGGCCGCCGCCGCGGCCGGCTTCTATTTCTGGCAGCACCGGCCCGAGGCCGCGCCGGAGCCGCCGCCGGTGGCGCAAGCGCCGCCCGCC
>JBAUJK010000258.1:0-1564 GCA_049683695.1 Burkholderiaceae bacterium | reverse complement strand
GGCCTGGCCGCCGCCGATACCGGCTGGCGCGATTTCTTCCGTGACCCGAAGCTGACCGAGCTGATCGCGCGCGCGCTGGTCAACAACCGCGACCTGCGGGTGGCGGTCGCCAACGTCGAGCGCGCCCGCGCCCAGTACCGCATCGTGCGCGCCGACCGCCTGCCGGCCGTCGGTGCCTCCGCCGTCATGACGCGCGGCGGCGACGGTCCCCAGCTGGCGCCGCAATACAGCGTCGGCCTTGGCATCACCGCGTTCGAGCTCGACCTGTTCGGCCGCGTGCGCAACCTGTCGGACGCCGCGCTGCAGCAGTATTTCGCGCAGGAAGAGGCGCGCCGCGCCGCGCAGCTGGCGCTGGTGGCGGAAATCGCCAATGCCTACCTGACGCTGGGCGCCGACCGCGAACTGCAGCAGCTGGCGCGCGACACGCTGGCCAACCGTCGCAAGGCGCTGGAACTGGCCGAACGCCAGCACGAACTGGGCGCGGTGTCGGCGCTCGACCTGTCCCAGGCGCAGACCGCGGCGGAAACCGCCCGCACCGACGTTGCCCGCTTCGCCGGCCAGGTGGCGCGCGACATCAATGCGCTGAACCTGCTGGTCGGCGCGCCGGTCGAGGAAGCACTGCTGCCGCAGCGCTTCGGCGCCGACACGGCCAGCCTCGGCATGCTGCCGGCGGGCCTGCCGGCCGAAGTGCTGCTGCGGCGTCCGGACGTGCTGCAGGCCGAACACCAGCTGCGCGCAGCCAACGCCGACATCGGCGCCGCCCGCGCCGCATTCTTCCCGTCGATCAGCCTGACCGCCAGCATCGGCAGCGCCAGCAACGAGCTGTCCGGCCTGTTTTCCAGCGGCACTCGCGCCTGGAGCTTCGTGCCGCAGGTCAATCTGCCGATCTTCCAGGGCGGACGGCTGCGCGCCGCGCTCGGGATGAGCCAGGCCGAGCGCGACGCCGCGCTGGCGCAGTACGAAAAATCGATCCAGAACGGCTTCCGCGAAGTGGCCGACGCGCTGGCGCTGGGCAGCACGCTGGCCGAGCAGAAGGAAGCGCAGCAGGCGCTGGTGGCGGCGGCGGCGCGCGCCGATCAGCTGTCGCGCGCGCGCTACGAGGCCGGACGCGACAGCTACCTGGTGCTGCTCGATGCCCAGCGCACGCTGTACAGCGCCCAGCAGTCGCTGGTGACCACCCGGCTGGCCGAGCAGAGCAACCGCGTCGCGCTGTACCAGGTACTGGGGGGCGGCTGGCACGAATACAGCAGGAACGCCCAATGACCCCAACCCCTGCGGAAGCGCGCGCCCAGGCACAGCGCCAGCGAATCCTGGCGGCGGCGGAAAAGTGTTTCATCGAGCGCGGTTTCCATGCCGCCAGCATCGCCAACATCGCCGATACGGCGCAAATGAGCCCGGGCCTGATCTACCGCTACTTCAGCAGCAAGAGCGAAATCATCCTGGCGATCATCGAACTGCAGCTGCAGCTGGCGCGCGAGGAAATGCGGCAGCAGGACGCCCGCGCCGATCTGGCGCGGCAGATCGCCGAATCGTTCGCGCCGGACTCCGGTACGCCGCAGACCAA
>JBAUJK010000257.1:0-5615 GCA_049683695.1 Burkholderiaceae bacterium | reverse complement strand
CACCCGCTCCATGCGGTCAGCGGCAGCGGCGGCCAGGCGCGGCTTTCCGGCGCGGAACATACATTTCGCGCCAAAACAAGGGGGTATATATGAATTCATAAGCATCCATACCAGGCATAGAGCTCATGCAATGGGAGTATATGAATCAGCCTGATACCGGCCCGCTTCAGAAAATATCCGGCGCCGGCGCCGGTACCGGCGGCGGATCGACCATCGGAGGCTCGGCTGGCCTGTCGGGCGGCGTGGTCGGGATTTCGCGGCCCGGATCGGGCAGCGGCTCCCCGGGCGCCGGCGGCAGGTTGGGATCGGTTGGTGGTGGCGGCTGCGGTGGCAGATTCGGATCGCCCGGCCGCGGCGGCTCTGGCACGTGCAGCCGGCTGCCGGCCGCGACATCCACGGCGCTGAAATCGCACTTCATGCTCGTTCCTCCTCAGGTACCGCCATGCTGGCGGCACAGTTCGGCGCATTGCGCGCACATGTCGGCACAGCCCTTCATCGTGTCGCCGAGGGCGCGACAGCTTTCGGCGCAGTCGTCACAGACCCTGGCACACAGCGCGCACACCGACTTGAAATACGGTGACGCGCGCAGGCCGAAGTCGGCGGTGTCACGGCAGATCGCGGCGCAGTCGAGCATCAGCCGGATGTGTTCCTGCTGCGCATGGGCGCCGCCCTGCTTCAGGCAATACACGACCGAGGTTTCGAGGCAATGCGCGTGGCAGGCCAGACAGGCTTCGATGCAGCGCGTCTCGATGTCGGGGCGGCCTGGCTGCAGTTGCAGATTCATCGGTACTCCTTTCCTTCAGCCGCGATCGCTGGCGGCGCCTACTTCTCGACGCGCTTTTGCAGGTCCTGAGCTTCCTTCAGATGATGCTGCAGCGTCGGCAGGGTTTCCTTGGCGAACGCGCGCAACTGCTGGTCCTGGCCTGAATTGGCTTCCTGCTCGAACAGCGTTACTGCCTGCTGGTGCGCATCCGGCCCGGCCGCCTGCAGGTAGGCGAGGTCGAAGTCATGTCCCTTCTTGTCCTTCAGCTGGTCGGCCGCGGCCTTGGCGGCCGTGTCGTCGGGCAGTGTCAAGCCCTTGGACTTGGCCAGCTTCTTCAGCTTGTCGTTGGCCTTGGTGTGGTCTTTCACCATTTCCTTGGCGAAGGATTTCACCTTGCTGTCCTTGGCCTGCTTTTCCGCCATCTTGCTGGTTTCCACTTCCATCATGCCGGAGGTGGCGGCCTGGGTGACGAAGCTGCTGTCGGGGTTGCCAGCCGCAGCTGCCGAACTCGGCGCTGCCGGCTGCTGCGCCCAGGCAGCGCCGCTGCCGAGCAAGCCGGCCAGGATTGCCGTCGATGCCATGCGGGTGAACTTGTTCATGTTGTTCTCCGATTCGTTTGGGTTGAAAGGATGGGACGGTGAGGCGAGGCAGTTCAGCTTTCGACGATCGAGCCGCCATTCGGATGCAGCACCTGCCCGGTCATGTAGCTGGAATCCTTCGACGCCAGCAGCACGTAGCAGGGCGCCAGCTCGTCGGGCTGGCCGGGCCGGCCGAGCGGCGTGTCGGTGCCGAACTTGGCCACGTGCTCGGCGCTGAAGGTGGATGGAATCAGCGGCGTCCAGATCGGTCCCGGCGCCACCGCGTTGACGTGAATGCCCTTCTTCGCCAGCTGCACCGCCAGCGAGCGCGTGAACGACACGATCGCGCCCTTGGTGGCCGAATAGTCGAGCAGGTGCGGACTGCCGTGATAGGCGGTGACCGACGCGGTGTTGATGATGCGCGCGCCCTCCTTCAGGTGTGGCAGCGCCGCCTTGGTCAGGAAGAACATCGCGAACACATTGGTGCGGAAGGTGCGCTCCAGCTGCTGCTCGGTAATGTCGGTCAGCTCCTTTTGCGGATGCTGCTCGCCGGCATTGTTGACGACGATGTCGAGCCGGCCGAACTTCTGCAACACCCGCTGCACCGCCTGCGCCGCCGCCGCCTCGTTGCCGATGTCCTGCGCGATCAGCAGGCACTGGCGGCCGGCCGCTTCAATCAGCCGCCGCGTTTGCTCGGCGTCGCCGCTTTCGTTCAGGTAGACGATCGCGACGTCGGCGCCTTCCTTGGCGAAGGCCACCGCCGCCGCGCGCCCGATGCCGCTGTCGCCGCCGGTGACGATGGCGACCTTGCCTTCCAGCTTGCCGCTGCCGACATAGTCGCGGCCCTCCGATTGCGGCGGCGGCCGCATCTTGCCCTCGATGCCGGGTTGCTGGTCCTGGTGCTGCGGGAAAATGGGTGGCGAAGCCTGCTCCATCGGATTCTCCAGGTTGTCCTCTTTGGCGGCGCCGCGCTGCCTGGGCCGCGGGAAACGGGTCGGTGCCAGTACGGCGGAGTCATGCAGTGCGTGCCCGGCCCGGCGACTGTCGGCCATCGCGGATCAGTGGTCTTCGTCGAAGCCGCTGGCCCGCTTCAGCACTTCCCTGTCGACGTCGAGGATCGAGCACTTGTCGTCGACGTCCGGCTGCGGCGCCGCCAGGCACCGTGGATGGCACCAGGAACCGTGCTGCGGCGTCATGCAAGTCACATGCCCGGCGCGTGGCCCACCCTCCTGGGCGCGGCCTCGTCCGCCATGCCGCACATGCCATACCGCGCATCAAGCAAGCGTATTTACAAGGGCTTGTAAAATTCACGCCCCGCGCGCCGATGCCGGATGTTCCGGCGTCGCTTCCTGCGGCAAGGCGGTAGGATCGAAATCGGTCCACTGCCCGTCCTTCCAGGTGCCGTCCGCCCGCTCCACGCCCTGTGCTCCGCCCTCGCGCATCAGTTGCGTCACCAGATCGACGCTGGTGTCGGGCACGTGCGTGGCCAGCATCACGCCGGATTCGCGCAGGGGGCGCGGCTGGTCGCCGTCCTGGCTGCGCGGCTCCAACTTGCCGAGCGCGCCGCTGAACGAGCCGACGTAGGCACCCAGCGCCGCCCCGACCAGCGGCACCAGCCAGTAGCGCCAGCCGGCCCAGTACGCCAGCAACCCCGCAATCAGCCCGACCACCGCACCGGCCACCACACCCCAGCGCGCGCCCTTGCCGCTGGTCGCGGCGGCGGCGTCGGCATAGTGGTCGCCGCCGATCGGATACTGCGCGTGCTGGCCGGGCGGCGTGACGAAGAAGACGCTGACGTCCTCCTTCCGGATCTGGTGCGAATACAGTCGCTGCGCGACGCGATCGGCCCGTTCGAACGTCGGAAATCGCCCTGCTACGATCAAAGACATGATGTGACCTCCTTCCAGCATTCTTGCCGGCCGGCGCGATGCCGCAGGCAAACACCGGCAGCGGCGGAAATTCATTCCTTTCAATTTCGAGGCTGTGCGCAGCGGTGAGTTCCCGCCGCACTTTTTCTGGCACAAAGCTTGCGCGGAAGCCGTACGCCCGATCGAACCGACGGCGCAGGCCGCCACCGCCACCCATCACCGAACAGTTCAAGGAGCTCGAATGGAAACCTTAACCAACCTGCTCGACGCCAAGGGGACGCCCATCGACAAGCAGCGCTTCACCTGGAAGGAAATGGCCGGCAGGCCGATCAGCAAGCTGGACGACGACGCTTTCACCCGCGTGCGCGTGATCCTGATGAATGGCATCGAAGTCGACGCCTTGCGCCTGAAACACATCCTGTCGCGGCTGTCCGGGGAATTGCGGGTACCACTGGCGCAGGTGCGGCGCGTCGAGCAGCACCAGGCGACGATGGTCAACTGGCTGCTGTCGGCCGACCATTCGCCGCTGGAAACCACCATTGCCTACGAGCAGGTGGCGATCGAAGTCACCGCCGCCATCGCGCAGACCGAACCCGATCCGTACCAGGCGCAGACCTACCGCTTCGGTCTGCTGGAGGATTTCGATCACTTGTACCGCTATTCGGCGCTGCTGGACCGGATGGAAGGCAAGGACGCCAACGACATCCTGCAGGGTTACACCGACATCGTGCCGGGACGGCCGACCCGCATCGAGCACCGGGCGCCGCAGGACGACGTGCGCGATCACTACGATCGCAACAACGCGCAGCTGATTACCAAGCTCCACGCGGCGATGCTGACTGCCGCCGAATACCAGACGCACGACTACTACATGAACATCGGCCCGACTTTTGCCGACCCGATGGCGCGCGCGCTGTACGCGGAAATCGCCTCGATCGAGGAACAGCACGTCACGCAGTACGGCTCGCTGACCGATCCACAGGAAACACCACTGGAGAAATGGCTGATCCACGAAGCGATGGAAGCCTACAACTACTACAGCTGCGTCCAGCAGGAGCCGAATCCGCGCATCAAGGCGATCTGGGAGCGCTTTCTCGACTACGAACTGGGCCACCTGAATTTCGTCGGCGAACTGCTGAAGCAGCACGAGCGGCGCGACCCGGCCGAGGTGCTGCAGGGCACGCTGCCGAAACCGGTCGGGTTCGCCAGCCAGCGCGATTTCGTGCGCGAGGTGCTGGCCAAGGAGGTCGACCTGCGTGCCAGGGGCACGCAGTACGTCGGCAGCGACGAGGACAGCCCGGAATCGATCGCCTACCGCGATCAGCTCAATTCGGCCGGCTCGCCGACCGACACGGTGGCGGCCGGCTACCAGTGGTCGGCCGGCACCGAACTGGCCCGCCAGGCCGCCTGACCGCGCACCGTTCAAAAGGAGATCGACATGCAACAACCGCTGGATCAAATGAACCGTACCGGCATCGCCTGCTCGCCGGAAAACAGCCGTCTGCTGCAGGAGTTCGCCGACTCGTGTCCGCCCGATCCGCCAGGCTCGGACGCATCGCTGGCGCAGCTGCGGGAAACCAGCATCCAGGAGGCCGAAACGATCGGCGCCGTGCCGGAACCGGGCAACGTCATGGCAGCCGCCCAGACCGGCGCGCAACCGGATACCCAGACCAGCGCGGCGACGCTGCCGGAACTGCTGATCGACAAGCTGGGCGAACGGCTGGCTTTCGAGCGCACCAGCGTGCGCGTCTACGATGCGATGCTGGCGAAGGCCGAAGCACAGGGCGAGAACGGTTCCGCACTGCTGCAGGAGCTGCAGCATTTCCGCGACGAAGAGGCCGAGCATTTCCGCATGGTGTCGGACTGCATTGCGACGCTGGACGGCGATCCGACCGCGCAGACACCGGCCGCCGACGCCGCCGCGGTGGCGTCGTCCGGTGTGCTGCAGGTGGTCGGCGATCCGCGCACCGACCTGTTCCAGTCGCTGAATGCGCTGCTGGCGGCGGAACTGATCGACAACGCCGGCTGGGAACTGCTGATCATGCTGTCGGAAAAATGCGGTCATGCGCACATGGTCGAACGTTTCCGCCAGGCGTTGCAGCAGGAGGACGAGCATCTCGACAGCGTCACGCGCTGGATCAAGGACATGGCGGTGGCGCAACTGCATTGAGAGCGCGGTCCGGCCGGCAGGATCCATGCAGCGGGGGCTTGATGCACGGCACGGCGTTGCAGCTTGTTCCGCATGCCAAAAACATGTGCTGCAACCGTGCTGCCGGAATGGACTCCAGCCGCGATTGCCGGCCGGCATGCGGCGCCGGCACAAATTACACGCTTCGGTAAAAAGCGGCTGCGGCCCTCGGCCCCGCCCGCTTTCTTCATGGGAGAACGTTGGAGAAGCGCTTCTGG